>QHWL01000609.1:0-1365 GCA_003222555.1 Acidobacteriota bacterium
TACGACAGCTCGGGATGCACGGCGAGCCCGCGGACGGTGTTCGGCGCGTCAACCTCGCCGGCCGTCATGCTATCGCCGAACGCCAGAAATCGCGTCAGGCTGATCTTCGGAGGCGCCGTCAGGGTGATCGTGAACAGGCACGTGTCGATGCGCTGCCGCTGATCGGTCGCGATGCACTCGGCGGAAGTCGCACCGATCTGAAAGACCGATCCGCTGGCCGGCGAACACATCACGATTATCGGAGGCGCGCCGCCGGTGGCCGTCGCGAGATCGTAAATAACTGGCGTCGGCTGGCCATCCCGCGACTGCGCGCTGACGGGTGCCGGACACGAAATCTTCGGGGGATCGGGGACCTGTGGAGGTGTCGGCTGAGAGGGATTGCCCCGGCACCCTGTGAGCAGAAATACGCTCACGAACGCTGTGAGAACGCGGCGAAGGGAGCGAGCGATGCGGGGCAAGCCTCGGCTAAGACATTAGCGTTGAGGCGCGAAAAGCGTCAAGGCCAAGCCGGCTCGATCTCGCTCTTCACGGCTCACATATTCAGCGACGCATGAAAAGCGGCAGGCTCCCCAGCGAGAACGAGAAGTTGCCGTTGTCGCCGGCCGGCAACGCCACGACTACGACGTTCGATCGTTCCCGTATGGACGACACGCCGCCTTCGCCACGCGCGTTTCCCGCTGACACGAAGAATCCCATCTGCTCGCCGGCGTGCGGCTGATAGCCCGCCATCGGTCCCCAGCGCGAGTCGTACGCCCAGTTTCTCGCGAAGTCCGACAGAATCGGGGCGCCCGTACTCGCGCGGCCCCGCCACATTTGGATGAATCCCGACGTGTTCCACCGTCCGTTGATGTTCACCACCGCCCAGACCGTGTATTGGAGCGGGCCGGCCCATCCCGGCGGAACGACGTCGGGCCAGCTCCCCTTGGTACTGAACTCCAACGAAAGGCCGGCCGAGCTCGACATGCTGATACTGGTCATTGTCGCCGTCCTGGCCCAGTTCGCAATGTCGGCGGGCGAGTTGTAAACCGCGGCCGAGCCCAGATTTATGGCGTCTGGCGGCGCCGGCCCGGAACTCGGCGGCCCTACCGGTGGCGCAATAACAATCGGAGCCGGCGTCTGGAACACTTGCGTCGCCGACCAGGGCCCGGTCGTCGTCGGATCGTAGGCGCGCACGTGCCAGAAGTACTGTTTGCTCGGGGCCAGGTCCTGCGGGGAAGCGAGTGTCGTCTGATTGGGCTGCTCGGCGACAGTCCAGATGGCCAGCTTATTGCCGAAGCTGTCGGTGTCCGCGAGCTCGATCACGTAGACGATCGCTCCGACAGGCCCCGAGCGAGGCGCGTTGTTGAACTGGAACGCCGGACGAAT
>QHWL01000609.1:1475-6460 GCA_003222555.1 Acidobacteriota bacterium
TGGGCGCGCGAGCGCCAGTAATACGAGCGCCCCGTCGCGAGCGCATCGGGCAGGCGCAGGCTCGTGCGCCCGCCCTCCCCGGGCGCCAGGCTATCGCGGAAGAACACCTTGTTATTGAAATCGGCGTCGATCGCCACCTCGAACACATAACTCAATGGACGGACACCCGAGGTCGTGGCGTTCTCCACGGTCAAGGTGAGCGGCTGTTTGTCGACGGCGATTCTGGCGCCGGCCGCGGGCTCGACCGGATTGGGCGCCGTAATATTCACGCCGGGAATCGGACCGGCGAGTGTAGGGCTGAGAGGATTCGAGCTCTTCGAGGTTGCGCACGCCACTGTGAACGTGCCAACGGCTGCCAACGCGCCGATGCCGTAAATCAGTGATCGAGGCATAACTTCACCAACAAAAATAAGAACGCAAACGCACTTACACCCAAAGTTGGCAGACGCGGCAAAGCCACGATGCGCAACTGTGTGTATCGGTTCGAAAATCCGGAGAGTTTAGAGCCGACTCAGGGCTGGGACCCTGGCCGTAAACCTGCTTCCGGGGGCGTCGGACGTTGCTGGGAACCGTGATCCTAACACGGCTGTATCATTCCGACAACGAGCGGACAGCTCTTTTTCATCAGCCCGGTGCCCAGCAGTAACATGCCGTGCTCGCGTAGTCGAGGTTAAAAAATGCGCGAAACACCTAACGAAGTTGGGCCACGACAAAGGCTGGGAGGCTTGCCGGCGGCCGCGAGGGAGACGACAGAATACGATTTGGGGATCTCGTCGTCACCGAGCGTCACCAGCTGCAGACCGGTGAAGACCAGCAGGATGCCGAACAGCAGCAGCGGGCGGTTGGCAATCGACTCTTGGCCCGTCAGCCGCACGTAGGCGAGCCACCCGGTAATGCCCGTCCCGAGCAAACCCATCGCGAAGCCAATGAGGCCGAAGATCTGCAGCGGGCGCGTCGAGTAACTCAGCAGAAACTTGACCGTCAGCAAATCCAGGATGACGCGCACCGTCCGGCCGAGGCCGTATTTCGATCGTCCGTACCGCCGCGCGCGGTGGTTGACCACGACCTCGGCGATGGTGACGCCCTGCTCGCTGGCAATCGCCGGCAGGAACCGGTGCATCTCACCGTAGAGCTTCAGCGGCTTGACGACTTCGGCGCGGAACACTTTGAGCGAGCAGCCATAATCGTGCAGGTGCACGCCGGTGGCCGCCGAGATCAGCCGGTTCGCAATCGCCGAGGGCAGTCTCCGCGACAGGAATGCGTCCTTCCGATCCTTCCGCCAGCCGCAGACAATGTCGGAGCCGCGTTCGAGCGCGTTCACCATCGCGGGAATGTCGCGCGGATCGTTCTGGAGGTCGCCGTCGGAAGTGACGATCAGCCGGCCCCGCGCGTGAGCGAAACCGGCGGCGAACGCGGCGGTCTGCCCGAAGTTGCGCCGGAGACGGATGACCCGCAGGTGAGAATCGACGGCCTGCAGCCTCGCGAGCGTCTCGAAGCTCCCGTCGGTGCTCCCGTCGTCGACGACGATGATTTCGTACGATCGTCCCCACGCGGTAAGCGCCTCGTTCAATTCGCGATGGAGCTCCGGCAGCGCGGGCGCTTCATTGTGAATTGGGATGACGATGCTGAGCTCTGGGTTCATTACACGGTCCGGCTTTAGCCGGACGCACAATGATATGCGACTTTATCGGCGTTATGCCGGCCGCGCTTTGCTCCGCAGGAGGTAGCCGACAAACCCGGCCGCGAGCAGCCCGACGACCACGAGCGAGACGGTTTTGCCGTTCGCGTGCATGAACGCCATCGCGCGGTCGCCGTACCAGACGGCCAGCACGCCTTCCGCAAGATAGCGGGCGCCGCGGCCGATGACAATGGCCGTCGTGAACCGCGAGACACCGATGCCCGCGACCCCGGCGAGCAGCACGAAGATCTTGAACGGGGCGGGCGGCGGCAGGATGGAGGGGATGAGCACGGCCATGATCCCATACCGCCGAAACGCCGCCATCGCCCTGTCCACGCTCGCCGAGTGGAACCTGGTGCGGATGAGTGCGTCGCCGCCTTTTTGGCCGAGGAAATACATCACCAGACAGCCGACGGTCGATCCGAGCGTCGCGCAGACGACATAGAGCACGAGCCGCGCCTTGTGCTGGGTCACCATCCAGATGACGAGGAGATCGGCGATCTCGGGCAGCGAGAGAAACGAGGAATCCAGGAATGCGACGAGGAAGAGGCCCGGGGCGCCGAGCGCAACCGCGAGCGATTGCATCCGGCCGACGATTCTGCCCATAGAATAAACAGGTGATTATACCGTCGCGCCAGCGCACGCTGCCGATTGGCTTGGCGGCCGCCGCCGCGATCGGAGGTGCGATCGCGGCACTGCGCTATCATGATCTCGGGCTCACGCTCAGCCATTACGACGCGCGCGGTCATCTCGTCGTCGCGCGCCGGATCCTCGACAGCCTGACGCCGGGGTGGCAGCAGGTCGGCGCCGTGTGGTTGCCGCTGCCGCATCTGCTGAATGCGGTCCCCGTGCAAATCGACACCTTTTACCGAACGGGCGCATCGGCAGTCGCGATCTCGATCGCCGCCTTCGCGATCGCCACCGGGGCCATTGCGTGGATCGTGTTGCGGCAGACGCAATCGTCAGGTGGTGCGCTCGTCGCCGCCGCGGTGTTCGCCCTGAATCCGAACGTCGTGTATCTGCAAGCGACGCCGATGACCGAACCGCTGCTGCTTGGGCTGACGACACTGTCGGTGGCGTTGCTTCTGGAATGGCTTGACAGCGACCGTCGTGGCGCAGGTCTTCAGACCCGCACACCAGCCGCGCGTACGGCGGGACTGAAGCCCCGCGCTGCGGATGCCCCGACGACGGGACTAGAGTCCCTCGCTACCAGTACGGCCAGGGCGGACGCGATGACCGGCTGGGTGTTCGCCCTCGCATGCCTCACGCGATACGAGGCGTGGCCCGTGACGGCTTGTGCGCTGGCCGGGGCCGTGTGGGCAGGTTGGCGGCGCGGGAATTCGCTGAAGGCGGCGTTACGGCGCGTCATGCCGATCGCGGCGTACCCCGCAGTCGCCATCGTGGCGTTCGCAATCTTCAGCCGCGTCGTAATCGGTGAGTGGCTCGTCGCCAGTGGATTCTTCGTTCCGGAAAACAAGTCGGTCGACCGGCCGGTGCTCGCCGCGGCCGAGATTTGGTGGGGGATCCATCACCTGAGCGGTTACCTCACCCTGGCCCTCGCGGTGGCCGGCCTCGCGTGGCTGCTCGCCACGGGACTGTTCAGCCGTGGTCGCGCCGACCGGGTCGTCGCGCTGTCGCTCGCGGCGACAGCGGTGGTTCCGTGGCTCGCGTTCGTCGAAGGCCACCCGTTCCGGATCCGCTACATGGTGCCGCTCATCGCGATCGAAGCCATCGGCGCCGGCGCGGCCGTCGGCTTCTTCGACTTCGGCTTCTTCTCCAGGGGCGCTCGCCTCATCCGCTGGACGCGACCGCGCCTATGGTCGTCGAAGCTCAGTGGGATCGGCCGAACGTGCCGGTGCGCGCCCATGTCACCGATTGCCTGCGTGCGCGCTACGACGGGGACACCATTATGGCGAGCATGGGATCGCTCGGCCATTACATGCAGGAGGCGTCGCAGGACGGGTTCGACATCCGCAATTTTCTGCACGAAGGCAACGGCGACATCTGGCTTGCGGCTCTTCATGGCCCGCGGCCGTACGCCGGCTGGGTGCTCATCGAGGAGAAGGCGGAAGGCGGCGACATGCTGGCGACGATCGCGCGCGAGCACCCGCACTTTCTCGACGGGTACGCACGCGTCTGCGAAGGCGCGGGGCTCGCGCTGTACCAGCGTCAGAATCGAACGTTGAATGTGAGCAGGTAGTTGAATCCACCGAGATCGATCTTGGATCCGGTAAAGTCCTGATCGGCCGGCAGATCGGCCACTGCCGACTGATATCGAACCTCGCCGCCAACCGCGACGGGCCCCATCGGCACCCTCACTCCGCCGAGCACCACCGGACCGGCGTTGCTGCCGCTCCCCACGAAGTTCCCATGACGGATGGTCACGTTATCGCTCCCGACGAAATCGCCCGTTTCGCTGTATCGCCATGCGAACACGCCGACGCCCGCACCGATATAGGGTTCGATCCCTGCACGGTGACCGAGCGGAAGGAATCGAATCGTCGCCGTGAGCGGCACGACTCTCAATTTCAGATCCAAAACGATTGGAGCGTTCGTCTTCTCGAACGCCCTAAGTCTGTCGGCGGCCGGAACGGTGTGCTGGTAGAAGCCAACACCGAGGCCCGCATCGAACATGTTCCCCAGCCCGACAAGCCACTCGCCGCCGATCGTCGCGCCGTTGAAGTCGCCGACGTTGAAGTCCAGAAACGTCTTGTCCTGAACGAGCACGTCGTCGCTGTGCCGTGCGTCCTCGGCGCGCACCTGGGCGCCGCCGATGTACAAATCGAGTGATTGCTGTGCAGAGGCCACCGGAGTTTCGATGAACCCGGCGACGAGCGCCACCGCGCTCAGGGACAATAGCCATCGACGCATGGTGAACACTCCTGTCGTGATCGTTGCCGCAATTCCGCGGCGTGGCCACAGGCCGTGGCGGCTCGCGTTCTTTGGTTGGTGTAGCAGGAGGCGTGCCAGCTGAGCTCGAGGAAAATGGCGAAAAACGACCCTCACCGTAGGCGCTGTCTCTGCCTGATATCACCCTTCGAGTACACTCGAGTCGTTCGTTAGTCCTGGAGCGGTACGTAGTGTCCGCCTTCAGGCGGACCTTGCCGGTCCAAGCCTGAAATGGCGCAGGCGTCTGAAGCGTGTGGAAAAATGCGCCATTTCACCGCAGTCGCCTTCGCGCCGGAGGCGCTTCCGCCTTCGCTGAAGCTTCGGCGGACCGCCGTAGCCTTGGCGGAGGCTGGTCGGCGAGCCTCGCCGAAGCTCGGGGAGAACCACACCGAGCGGAGGCGGGAGCACGCAGAGCACG
>QHWL01000581.1:0-3171 GCA_003222555.1 Acidobacteriota bacterium
CGCGGCGACGCCAGGCCGCGCCGAACGGACGATCGAGCTGCTCAAGGAATACGACATCTTCGCTGTTGCAATCGAGCGTGCGGACGAGGCCCGGTATGCCGCCGTGCTGGTCGTCCTGGGGAATCTGTCGCGCGGCTTCCGGCTCCCCGCCGCCGGCCTGCAGGTTTATGCCGAGGCCGACGTTTTCGACGAAGAACGGCGCGTTCCCGAACGCCGGCGGTCGGCGACCAAGGCCTTTCTCTCCGATCTGCGCGATCTGAAAGTCGGCGATCTCGTCGTTCACATCGATCACGGAATCGGCATGTTCGTGGGCCTCGAGCAGATCGGCGTCGGCGACACCGTGCAGGAGTTTCTCGAGCTTCGCTACGCGGACGAGGACAAGCTGTTCGTGCCGGTCGAACGCCTCGATCTCGTCCAGAAATATTCGGGCGCGTCCCGCCCGCCCGTCGATCGCCTCGGTGGCGCGTCGTGGGAGCGCGCGAAAACGAAAGTCAAGAAGGCCATGCGCGACATGGCCGAGGAGCTTCTCAAGCTCTACGCCGCGCGCAAAGCCGTGCCGGGCTTTGCCTTCAGCGCCGACTCGCATTGGCAGCAGGAGTTCGAGGACGCCTTCGAGTACGAGCTCACGCCCGATCAGCAAACCGCGATCGCCGACATCAAGCGCGACATGGAGTCCGGGACGCCGATGGACCGCCTGTTGTGTGGCGACGTCGGCTACGGAAAGACGGAAGTCGCGATGCGCGGGGCTTTCAAAGTGGTGATGGACGGCAAGCAGGTCGCGTTCCTCGCGCCGACGACGGTACTGGCGTTCCAGCACGAGAAGACGCTGAAGGAGCGCTTTGCCGGCTTTCCGGTGCGCATCGAGATGGTCAGCCGCTTTCGCAGCAAGGCCGAGCAGCGGGACACGCTCGCCGATCTGGCCGCCGGCAAGGTGGATATCATCGTCGGCACCCACCGGCTGCTGTCGCGGGACGTCGAATTCCGCGACCTGGGATTGCTCGTCGTCGATGAAGAGCAGCGGTTCGGCGTTTCGCACAAAGAGAAGATCAAGCAGCTCCGGAAGAAGGTCGACGTGCTCACGATGAGCGCGACGCCGATTCCGCGGACGCTCAACATGTCGCTCGTCGGCATTCGCGACATGTCGATTATCGAGACGCCGCCCAAGGATCGGCTGTCGATTCAAACCAACGTCGTGAAGTTCGACCAGCAGGTCATCGCCCGCGCGATTCGCAACGAGCTCGCACGCGGCGGGCAGGTGTACTTCGTCCACAACCGCGTCGAGTCCATCTTCTCCATCGGCCACATGGTCCAGCGCCTGGTGCCCGAAGCGCGGGTCGTGGTCGGCCACGGCCAGATGGGCGAAGACACCCTCGAGCGCGCGATGCTCGATTTCGTCGCGAAAAAGTTCGACGTCCTGCTGGCGACGACCATCGTCGAGAACGGTCTCGACATCCCGAACGCCAACACCATCATCGTCAACCGGGCCGATCGGTACGGCTTGTCGCAGCTCTATCAGCTCCGCGGGCGTGTCGGCCGCTCCGATCGGCCGGCGTACGCGTATCTGC
Organism: Acidobacteriota bacterium; assembly: GCA_003222555.1. Taxonomy (GTDB): domain Bacteria; phylum Acidobacteriota; class Vicinamibacteria; order Vicinamibacterales; family CAVVIG01; genus JAHFUJ01. Next base: position 1,566 of record QHWL01000581.1, read on the forward strand.
TCATCCCACCCGAGGACAACCTGGCGCCGGTCGCGAAAAAGCGTCTCGCCGCAATCAAGGAGTTCAGCGATCTCGGAAGCGGCTTCCGCGTGGCCGCGCTCGACCTCGAGATCCGCGGCGCCGGCAATCTGCTGGGCGGCGAGCAGAGCGGTCACATCGAAGCCGTCGGCTTCGAGATGTACATGAAGCTGCTCGAGCAGACCGTGCGCGAGCTCAAGGGGGAGGAGCTCGAAGACGATCTGCGCGCGACGGTGAACCTGCGCGTCGACCTGCGAATCGACGGCTCCTACGTGCAAGACATGAACCAGCGGCTCATGCTCTACCGTAAAGTGGCCGCGGCGCGCCGCGAAGAGGAGATCGATCGGGTGCTCGAAGAAGCGGCGGATCGATACGGACCGCTGCCCGATTCGGTGCTCAACCTCGCCGACTACGGCCGCATCCGCGTGATGGCCGATCGGCTTGGCATCGACGCCATCGACCGTGAAGGCCACACCGTCGTCTTAAAGTTCAGACCGCAGGCGAAGGTCGATCCCGTGCGGCTCGTGTCGCTGGTGCGGCAGCGGCCCGATCTCACGCTCGTCCCGCCTGCGGCCCTCAAGCTGGACCTGAACGGGATTCGGGAGTCGGGATTGGGAAGATCCCAACCCGCGAACGCCGGCAAGCGCGGCCGCCGCGAGACAAAGGGCGCGCCGAGCTGGTGGACCGCGAGGGCGCTCGAGGGAGAGGTCAAGCCCGGCTTCACGAAGGAACAAATCCTCAAGCCTGCCAAAGACGATCCGCGCGCGCCCGGCGGCGTGTTCGAACGTGTGGGCGCGTTATTGAGCGAGTTGCTCGATCGGGGATAAGATATTGGTTCCAGGACATTTATGAAGAGAACCCATCGAGCCGTCCTCCTTTCTGCGCTCCTCGCCGTTGCCCTGACCGAGATCATCGAGCAGATTCTGGTGAAGGTGAACGGCGAGATCTTCACGAAAACCGACCTCGAGCAGCTGCAAGTTGCGGCGTTGCGGCAGCGCGGCCAGCAGGTCGATCTGAAAAGCGACCAAAGCGACGAGCAGCTCCGCAAGGCGCTCAACGAAATCACGCCGCAGATCATGGTCGACGCCGTCGATCAAATGCTCATCGTGCAGCGAGGCAAGGAGCTCGGCTACAAGCTCAGCGACGAGCAGTTCAAGACCGTCCTCGACAACATCAAGAAGGAAAACAAGCTCGAATCGGACGAACAGTTCCAGGCCGCTCTCAAGCAGGAAAACATGTCGATGACCGATCTGCGGCGGAATCTGGAAAAGCAGATGATCGTGACGCGCGTGCAGCAGAACGAGGTGTTCGGGAGGGTCGGCGTGTCGGAAGAAGAGGCGCGCAAGTACTACGACTCGCACCTCAACGAGTTCACGACGCCGCGCACGATCATGCTGCGCGAGATTCTCGTGTCCGTTCCAACCAGCGGCAGGGGGATCAACGTGGCGCAGGACGAGGAGGTGCAAGAGAAGGCCGACAAGCTTCGCCAGAGGCTCGTGGCCGGCGAGAGCTTCGACAAGCTGGTCGCCGAGGCCTCCGACGCGCCTTCGAAGGCCAATGCGGGCCTCGTTGGTCCGCTCAGCATGAA
>QHWL01000581.1:3258-4162 GCA_003222555.1 Acidobacteriota bacterium
ACTCCCGGGGGTATCAAATCCTGAAGCTCGAATCGTCCACGCCGACTGAAACGATGCCGTTCGATCAGGCGCGTCAACAGATCAGCGACCGCGTCGTCACCGGCAAGCGGGCGGAGGAATTCACGAAATACCTTGCGAAGCTGCGATCCCAGGCCATCATCGAGTGGAAGAACGACGAAGTGAAGAAAGCGTTCGAGCAGGGGGTTGCGCAGCAGGCGAAGGCGGCGCCAGCCTCGTGACGACATTCTCGGTGAATTCACCATCTCCGTCAGACCGAGTCCCAAGTCCCGAATCGCGAATCCCAAGCGTCCAATGGTTCGCCATCTGGACGCGGTCGCGGCACGAGCAGGTCGTGCGCGATCAGCTCGAGCGCAAGCACGTCGACGCCTTTCTGCCCACCATCACGCGCTGGAGCCGGTGGAAAGATCGCAAGAAGAAGATCGACTGGCCGTTGTTCCCTGGGTACTGCTTCGCGCGGTTCGATCCGGTCGACACGCTGCCGATTCTCAAGTGCACCGGGGTCGTCAACATCGTGTCGTTCGAGGGCCGGCCGGCCCCCATTCCGGAATACGAGCTGGACAGCATCCGCCTGCTGATCTCGAGCGAGCTGCAATACGACCCGTGCCCAATGATTCGCGAAGGGGCGATGGTGGAAGTCGTGCACGGCCCGCTTCGCGGCGTCGTCGGTCGCCTGGTGCGGAAAGACGTCCCCAAAGCCCGCCTTGTGCTCTCTGTCGATTTGATCGGACAGGCAGTGAGTGTCGAAGTCGATGCCGCTGACGTAAAGCCGTACTAGCAGCGCCTGCGGCCATGCCGAGCGCGGAGCGCGAGGCATCTGCGAGTGCCGTGGTTCTTCGTGGCTTCGTGATAAACCGTACCCGCCTTGCGACATCTGTTCTCAATC
>QHWL01000582.1 GCA_003222555.1 Acidobacteriota bacterium
GATCGTCGCGGTGCCCGACGCGGTGCCGGCGAGGAACTTGACGACTACACGACCGCTAAGGTCGGTTTCCGCCTCTGGCGGCTGAACCGAGCCCAGCGTCGTCGTAAAGATCACGTGCGTGCCGCTATGGGGAGGCGTCCCCGCCTGCTCCAGCACTTGCGCGATGAGGTCGGTCGTGCCGTTGAGAGGGAGCGCCGTCGCCGTTGCCGTCAAGGTGATGGAAGAGGTTGACGGCGCGAGAAGCGGCACCTTTTCACAACTCACCGTCAGAAGCCCGAATACCGCAGCGAAGAAGGGGAAGTGGGGGAGACGGCCAAGCGGCCGGCGTGTTATCATGAAGCCGATAACCATCTTAATTCCCATGCACTTAGCTGGTCAAGCCACAACGAGGTCGACCCCGCACAAGCGCGAAAGCCTGCGCAACGGCGGCTACGCAATGGCCGTGCTCCTGGTGACCATGGGCGTCATGGCTGTCATGCTGACTGTGATCATGCCGGTGTGGAAGCAGACGATGCAGCGCGAAAAGGAAGCCGAGTTGGTGTTCCGCGGCGAGCAGTACGCGCGCGCCATCGGGCTCTTCCAGAAGAAATACGCCAACGCGTTTCCTCCAAACCTCGATTTGCTGGTCGACCAGAAGTTCCTGCGGAAGAAATACAAGGACCCGATTACCAACAGCGACTTCATTCCGCTGTTGCAGGGCCAGGGTACCGCAGCGACGCCTGGGAGCGGCTCGCAGACAGCGGCCCGGCCCGGCCAGACGGCCTCACCGGCCCAAAACAATCCGGCCACCGGGCCGCGGCCGACGACGGGCACGACGCCCACGACACCTTCCCCCGGGGGCATCGGGACACCAGGCGCGGGTCCGACGGGCGGCATCACGGGCGTGGCGAGCAAGAGCAAGGACACATCCATTCGCCTCTACAAGGGCCGCAGCCATTACAACGAGTGGGCGTTCGTCTTCATTCCGCAAGTGCAAGCGCCAGCGCCTGGCGCCGTAGGCACGCCGGGTGCTCCCGGGGGACGCGGTGGCCCCGGCGGCACGCCAATTCCGGGCGGAGGACCAGGTGGACGCGGCGGCCCCGGGGGACGCGGCGGACCGGGCGGACCGGGTGGCCCAATTCGACCTGGCGGTCCGAATGGACCCGGCGGCCGTGGTCCGGGCGGGAATCCGTTTCCGCCGATCTTCCCAACGCGTCCTCCTGGCCGTTAAGTTAAGACGTTTCGGGAGGGCCGATGGCCGAAGGAGAGGCTCTACCACGGAGGTCACGGAACGGACGACCGAGGTCACGGAAAACATCAGGGCGCTTGGCCGTGTGCTCCGTTCGGTCTCAGTGTCCTCCGTGGTAGAGCTGTTTCGGCTGTTAGACCTCGCCGAGCGCGTCGTGAAACGCGCGGCGCACCGTCCGCATCTGGTCGAGCGAGCCGCCGCCGCATGCGCGGTTGGTCAGCAGAACGAAGTAGCGGTCGCGCGCTGGATCGATCCACAACGACGTGCCGGTAAAGCCCACGTGGCCGAAGGCCGACGGCGACATGCGCGTGCCGCACGATGAAGTGGGCAGCATCGTGTCCCAGCCGAGGGCGCGGGAGCTGCCCGGAACCGTGCTCCTGACGAGAAATCGAGCGAGAAGCGCCGGCGAGAGCGGCGCCGCTACCGACTTGCCGCCGCGCGCGGCCCTGAGCACGGCGCGAGCGAAGGCACCCACCGCCGGCGCCGAGCCGAAGAGGCCGGCGTGACCGGCGATGCCGCCAAGGGCGGCGGCGTAACTGTCGTGAACCTCGCCGACAAGCAACCTCCCCACGCGCGCGTCGTCATCCATCGGAAGCGTCGGCGCCGCCAGAGGGCGCGCGTGGGCACCTAGCTCGAAGGCGAGTTCTGTCGCGGGACCAGAGTCGGCGTGCCCAAGGCCGCGCACGATCGACTCAAATTGCGCCGCCAGCGATGTCCGCCCGCGATCCGCTGCGGCAAACCCGAGCAGGATGAAACCAAGATCGCTGTAAATCGACTGGGTTCGCGGAGCGTACTCGAGCGGCATCGCGCAGATGTCGTGCTCGAACTCGCGCCGCCCGCGAGGCGGCGAATCGATGAGCCGCGCGGAAAGGCCGGACGCATGCTCGAGCAAATCCTGCACTGTCGTGCGGTCGCGATCGGGACCGCGCCATTCTGGAAAGAACGACGCGACCGGCTCGTCGAGGCGAAGATGACTGCCGCCGGCGAGCTGCATGATGACGCTCGTCGTGACGATCGGTTTCGTGAGCGAGGCGAGGTCGAAAGGCGTACGAATAGTTGCCGGCGGAGATGTGTCGTCGAAGGTCAGCGCACCGAGCGCCTCCTGCCAGATCGTGCCGCCGCTCGTGCCGACATCGACGGTTGCGGCGGGAAACGCGGCTGCGGCGATCGCGTCGGCCACCACGCGCCGCGCTTTGTTTTCCGCGCTCATGTCCGTGCCAGCCGTCGTCGGCGACTCAGCATCCCACACCGAAACGAGCCGTGAAATGACGGAGAGTACCATAGAATCGATGGGCCATGCACGTGCTCGGCATCGATGCCGGCGGAACCAAGACGGTGTGCTTTCTTGCCGACGAGCAGGGAACGATCGTGTCCGAAGGACGGGGCTCCGGCGCGAACCTTCAATCGTCGGGCGAGCTCGCCGTTGAAAAGGTCCTGCACGAGGTGATGGAAACGGCCATCGGTGATCGCGCCATCACGCCATCGGCGATCTGCCTTGGCATCGCCGGGGTCGATCGCGAGAACGATGAGCGAATCGTTCGCGCCATCATGCGCCGGATTGGCTACAAGGCGCGCATCCTGGTCGTCAATGACGCGCTCATCGCGCTCGTCGCCGGGGCCCAAGACTCGCCGGGCATCGTCGTCATCGCGGGCACCGGATCCATCGTGTACGGGCGCAACACCAACTTCGACGCGGCACGGGCGGGTGGGTGGGGCCATATCATCGGCGACGAGGGAAGCGGCTACTGGATCGGCCGCGAAGCGCTCGCCGCCATCATGCGGGCCGCGGATGGCCGAGGCCCGGCGACGAAGCGCGGACACGTCGGGGCTGCCACCTATCGTCTACGATCGGGAATTGCCCCGCGTGAGCGTCGCGGCGCTGGGACCGATCGTCCAGCGTGCCAGCCAGCGCGGCGACGCCGTCGCCTCGCGAATTCTCGAGCGGGCTGCCGACGAGCTCGTCCTCGCGGCCGGATCGGTCGCAGCAAAGCTCGAGATGCGAGGGGATGTGTTCCCCTTCATCCTCGCGGGCGGCGTCTTCCGCGTCGTCCCATGGCTGGCGGAGGAGTTGTCACGGCGGCTCCTCGAGGTCGCGCCACGGTGCGAGGTTCGTCCGCTCCAGCAGGAACCTGCGGCCGGCGCCGTCTGGCTCGCGCTTTCAGAGGCCCGCGGCGGCGCCCGGGTACCGACATACAAATAACGTGAGGATTCGCGTTTTTTCCACGCCTCGCGCGGCCGCCCGCGCCCTCGCCGCTCACGTTGCCCACGCCGTCGCCGTCAACCCGGGCTTCGTCCTGGGACTCCCGACCGGCAGGACGCCGATTCCGCTTT
>QHWL01000604.1 GCA_003222555.1 Acidobacteriota bacterium
TCGAGCCGAAAATCGTGACCGCGGTGCCGGGCGTCTGCGAGATCTCGCTCGACCAGCGCGCGCTCGACGCACGTGTCCTCTCCGCGATGCACCGGGAAGCGCGCGAGGCGTCGGACCGGTGCGCGAAAGAAAACCGCGTCGGCGTCGAATGGAAGCACTTGTGGCGGATCGAGCCGCGGCCCTTCGATCCTCAGTTGCTGCGGTTGTGTGAGGAGGCGGTGCGCGAGGAAACCGGCGACGCTCCGAGGTTGCCGTCGGGCCCGCTCCATGACGCTGCCGAAATGGTGCCCCACATGCCGGTCGTCATGATGTTCGCCTGCTCGTCGAACGGCTTGTCGCACTGCAAAGAGGAAGACACTCCGGAGCCCCATCTGGAGAAAACTATCCGCGCCTACCTCCGCCTGGTCGAAAAGACCATCGAACACGTCGCGCTGGGCTCTTGAACGAAACCTCGCGGGCCGAAGCCTCAGGAGTCGGAATGAGCCTCGCGTGCGCAGGTCTGAAGTGCCTGTGAAGAAAACCGTTAACCGCCGAGACCGCGGAGGCGAAAACGCTAAGAATTCTTGGCGTGCTCTGCGAGCTCTGCGTTCAAACGTCGCATTTTTTCACAGGCTCTGGAGGCCTGCGCCACTACAGGCTCCGACAATGTGCTTTAAGGCGGATCTCACGGAAGGGTGTCGCGGACGACGGCGTCGGCGATTTCCCGCCGGTACGACTCGAGTTTCCGGCGGAGTTCCAGGCGTGACGTCGCGAGGATGGCGACGGCGAGCAATCCGGCATTGGCGGCACCTGGAGCGCCGATGGCGACGGTCGCCACAGGCACGCCTTTCGGCATCTGAACGGTCGACAGGAGCGAATCGAGCCCGTTCAGCGCCGCACTCTGCATCGGAACGCCGATCACGGGCAGCACCGTGTGCGCCGCGACGACGCCGGCGAGATGTGCGGCGCCGCCCGCGCCGGCGATGATTACCTCGAGCCCGCGTCCCGACGCGCTGGACGCGTACTCAGCCGTCAGCGCCGGTGTCCGATGCGCCGACAGAACCCGGCATTCGTGCGAGACGCCGAAACGCGTCAGGATTTCATCCGCGTGCCGCATCGCGTCCCAATCCGACTTGCTGCCCATAATGATTCCGACGAGCGGCGTCGGCTCAGCCATGCGCCTATTTCATCACGAAACAAGGCAAAGGACACAAAGGACACCAAGGACACCAAGGACACAAAGCCTAGCAAGGACACTAAGAACAAGGCCGGAGTAGAATCGCGTTATGAGACCCGCTGCACTCCTGCTCGTTGTCTGGCTCGCCGTGCCCGTTCTTGCACAAACGCAGACGGCTTCGCACGACGGCTCGATTCCGCCCCTCAAGATTGAGGTTCAGTACACACAATTCACGCTGCCCAACGGCCTTCACGTAATCCTTCACGAGGATCACAGCGTGCCCGTCGTCACCGTCAATATGTGGTACCACGTTGGCTCGGCGCGCGAACGCACCGGGCGGACGGGCTTCGCGCATCTCTTCGAGCACCTGATGTTCATGGGCTCGGGCCACGTGAAGCCGGGCGAATTCGACGAGTGGCTTGAAGGCGCCGGCGGCACCAACAATGGATCGACCGAGAACGATCGAACGAATTACTGGATCAACGTGCCATCGAACGCGGTCGAGCTCGCGCTGTTTCTCGAGTCCGACCGGATGGGCTACCTGCTCGATACGATGACGCCGCAGACGGTCGACGCGCAACGCGACGTCGTCAAGAACGAGCGGCGTCAGAGCTATGAGAACCGGCCGTACGGTATGGCGGAGCCGACCCTTGGAGAGATGTTGTACCCCGAAGGGCACCCCTATCACTGGCCGGTCATCGGCTACATGCCCGACCTCACGGCCGCAACCTACGACGATGTGGTGGCGTTTTTCAAGAAGTACTACGCACCGGGGAATGCGAGCCTCGTGGTTGCCGGCGACATCGAGCCTGCCGCGACGCGCAGGATGGTGGAAAAATGGTTCGGCGACGTGAAACCAGGCGTACCGGTCGAACCGATGACCATCCCTGGCGTCGCCATCACGGGTGTTCAAAAGAAGACGATTACCGACAAAGTGCAGCTGCCGCGGCTGTATCTCGCGTGGCTGACACCGCCGCATCTCGGACCGGCCGACGCCGCGCTCGATGTCGTCGCCGACGTCCTCGCCGGGGGGAAGAATGCGAGGCTCTACAAGCGGCTCGTGTACGACATGCAGATTGCACAGAGCGTCGAAGCAGCTCAGAACTCTCAGGCGCTGTCGTCGTACTTCCTGATTGAAGCGACTCCGCGGCCCGGTCACACCATCGAGGAGCTGCAAAGAGTGATCGACGAGGAGATCGCCAGGCTGCAGCACGAGACGCCCTCCGCGCACGAAGTGGAGCGATCGTTCAACCAGATTGAAGCGTCGTTTTACAACCGGATGGAGCGCGTCGGCGGCTTCGGAGGAAAAGGCGACCAGCTGAACGCGTACTACACCAACACGGGCGATCCCGACTGGTTCAACGAAGATCTCGGACGCTACCGCGCGCTGACGCCGTCCGACATCCGTGCTGCGGCAGAACGGTTCCTCCTTCCGGACCGGCGCGTCGAGCTCACGGTCGCCCCGGAGGCGACATCCTCGGATAAGAAGCCCTGATCACGAAGGGTACGAAGATTCTTTGGATCGCGAAGGGCACGAAGACTCTTTTTAAGGCCACGGAGGCTTCTCCCGAGCGCGAGAGTCGAGACTCGAACACGAGTTCCTGCGAGCGACAGCCTTGAGCCGTTGCGAGGCGCGGACGCGCCGAGTAACCGCGGCGGGTGTGGGGTCCCCGCCGCGATAGGAAAAAGATCGGGCCCCAGCGAGCGGAGTAGAAATGATGACGCGCCAGTTCATGTTAGCAACAGCGCTGGCTGGATTCACCGCAGTCGTGTCGGCCCAGGCACCAGACCGATCCAAACCG
>QHWL01000610.1 GCA_003222555.1 Acidobacteriota bacterium
ATCGGCACGCCCTGAGCATAGCATCGTCAATCGACCCTGTCGGCCCAATGACGCTTGCGCTAACCCCCTGTGCCGCAGCCGACATGCCCAGCCCCCTCAGTATCCGAGGCGAACCGTCCCGTCCTTGGCCCCGTTGATCGAGCCCTGCGTCAACCACTCGAGCGACGCTCGGAACAGAAGCGTGTGGTTCTTTTCCCACATCGCGTTGTGCGATGAACAGGCGAGATCGATGAGTACTTTCTGCCGAGAACCCAGATCCATGTACAGCTCGCGCACGCGCTCAGGCGCGACTTGCTTGTCGTGTACGCCCGTAATCATGAGCGTCGGAATCTGTGTTTGTGCCACCGTGGCCGCATTCCAGCCCCAGGTCGTCGTCTGCGGCGCGCGCCGCACGCCGGAGCCCCACGTGGCACCCACGGGATCCGACTCGAGCATCTTTGACCAGACGGCGTCGCTCGCCGCTGAATCGTACTGATCGGCACAACCCACCTGTCGATCCCAATTTGCCGTGAACTCGTCATGCGACTGCGTGTTCATCGGTACGCCTTCAACGGGAAGTTTCGCCGGAGGACCGGCCGAAGCGGTCCGGCTGTACGCCGGCGCCAACAGCACGAGCCTTTGAATTTTCTCGGGGTGTTTCGCCGCGTAGCCGGCCGACCGCGGCCCGCCCAGCGACCACGCGGCGAGGCTGATGCGATCGACGCGCCGAAGCGCCCTGACGTAGTCGATTGCCGCACCCACGTCGTCCCAATCCGACGCGATCGTCGTCAACTGGTGAGGATAACTTGGGGCGCAAGGAGCGGCCAGAAGGCGAGGAATGAAGGTGGATTGCTGCGCCGATGTGAGATTGCACGGGTCATTCATTACTGCTGGTCGCGTCGAACGGCCGTAACCGGTGGTGTCCATCGAAAATACATCGAAGCCCGCGCGGGCCAGATACGCCATCCAGCTGTAGTCCTGGTACGGCACGTCGAACGCCACTTCGCCAGGCGTGCCCGCCCCATGAACGAACAGAACCACTCGATCGGAAAGAGTCGCGCCGCGCAGAGCGGTGCCCGCCTTCACCCGTTCGCGCACGTAGAGTTGTGCCGGTTGGCCGGCCATCACGGGAACGGCGGACGACACGCGGACAAAGTGGTCGATTGTCAGGAGTTGCTCACTGTCGTCGCCAAAAGCGGCCGGGGCAAGCAAAGCGGCAAGTCCTAGGCCGGCGAAGAAAGTAGCGACCGCCACCAGGCATTGGGTTCCAATGGGAACGCCAGACGCCTTTGATGCACTCATTTCCCACTCTTCCCTTCCCCGAACAGGTAAGCCACTTGTGCCGCTCTGCCGGGAGTGTGCCGCCTCTACTGGCGCGGCAATCTGGATTTCCAGAAATCCCACGAACGCTCGTAGTCCTGCGCGGCTTTTTTGGCCTCCTCCGGATCCAAGTAGGTGACCTTGTCGCCCCCGAGCTGGATCGCTTGGAGCTGCAGCCGCGCATTCAGATTGAGGTAGTAAGCCTGACCCGCAACAAGGTGCAGTGAAGGGGCAGCAATCACCGCGCCGTGCCCACGCATGAGGGCGGCCGGCTTGTTGCCGAGCGTCCCGGCAAGCGACCGGCCGAGCTCAGGTGTCCGGACGAGCATGTCAGTTATCCCCGCGGCCTTTCGGATATCGAACACGGGCACGCCTCCGCCGATGAACCCCCCCATGTGATACAGGGGCCGCAGGGGTACCGACGTGGCTGCAAACGGAATCACGTCGGGGCAGTGGCAGTGCACGACCGCCACGACATTCTGACGGGCCCGATAGATCTCGCCGTGAATAAAGCGCTCGATGTATCCAGCGACTTGCGTGCTCGACACAGGCCTGCTATCCAGATCGTACTCGGTGATGTCCGCAGCCGTTACGACAGCCGGCGCCTTGGAGCGGGAAAGGAAATAGTGATTTGGGTTTGTGGGGCTGCGAACGCTGACATGTCCATAGCCATCCAGGACTCCTTCGTTCGCGAGAATGCGGTTAGCCAGGACCAACTCGGCGATGAGCGCTTGGCGATCAGGAACAGCTGCCGTCTGTGCTGAGACCGGACCTGAAGCCGCCACGAGCGCTGCGCTGGCAAGCGAGAAGACCGACAGCATGTGCCCATTCATAACAAGATGATTCCTCTCTGATGTTGCGCAACCACCCCGTCCGGCCCAACGAATGGCCGGCCGAGGTCGCGCGGGCGACGGCTGCAGTTTAGCGCGCCGGTCGGTTGGGTTCAATTTGGCTGGAGCTGCCGCCACGTCGCACTTGTGGTGGAACATGCGACCGGAACAAACCTCCGGTCATTTCTTGACCGCGATGGACGTTCACAGTAGAGTCCGCCGTATTTCAGGATATTGGACGTTGGTGACCCGCCGGGCAGGGAAAACCACGGTCCGGCTAGAGCCGGACATTACGGACGAAGCCGTTGTGGGTCGCCTTAGGCGGACTACCAGTGCGCGAATATGGGTCATGAGGAAGGAGACAAGTTTATGAGCCGACTCAACCCAGGGGCAACCGTGAAAGGCGCG
>QHWL01000611.1 GCA_003222555.1 Acidobacteriota bacterium
GTGCGTGCTGCCGCTCAGTCGCGTGGCCGGCAAAGAGATCACGACGCTCGAGGGACTCCCGGAACGGTGGGCCAGACAGCGGGGCCTGCCGGCGTCGGCAGCCGGTCAGACACTGCACCCGGTGCAGCAAGCGTGGATCGACGAACAAGTCCCCCAGTGCGGCTTCTGCCAAAACGGCATGATGATCACCGCCACTGAGCTGCTTGATACGACTCCTTCGCCGACCGTCGCCCAGATCAAAACCGCGTTCACCAGCGGTACGTCCCCGCACCTGTGCCGCTGCGGCAGCTACTCGGCCATCCTCGATGCCGTGCAGCGAGCGGCCACCCTCATGGCGAAAGCGAGGTAGGCGATGGCAACTGACAACGATCACGGCGACCACCGCATCAACGTGCATGGCGCCACGCTCACGCGCCGTCAGTTCGTTAAGACCGGCGGCGCCCTCATTGTCGGATTCAGCCTCGCTGGTAGGAGCTTATGGGACAAGACGACCGAGGCCGCGGCGGCCGGGAACAATTCACTCGATGCGACGATGGCGAGCTCGTGGTTCGAGATTCACGCCGACAACACGATCCTCATGCGGACCGGCAAGGTGGACTTCGGACAGACCACCGCGCACACGGCGTACAAACAGATCGTCGCCGAGGAGCTGAACGTCCCATTTGAGGCCATAACCGCAGTCGTGATGGGCGACACGGATCGAACCCCGGACGGCGGGTTTTCCGCGGGGTTCCTCGAGTACGGCGGGGCCAACATTCGGAAGGCCGCCGCCTACACCCATCAGGCGCTGCTCGATCTGGCGGCCAGCAAGCTCCAGGTGGACAAGAGCCAGCTTTCGGTGAAGGACGGCGTGGTATCAGGAGGGGGCAAGAAAGCCTCGTACGGGGAGCTCGTGCAGGGCCAGCAGTTGAAGCTCACGATTCCGGTGACTGGCGACCTCACGAACATGTTTGGTCTGACGGTGACCGGCAACCCGCCGGTGAAGCCCGCGAGCCAGTACACCATTGTCGGGAAGTCGTATGCGAACACCGTGACGCCCTCCAAGGTCACCGGCAAGGAGGTCTGGGTCACCGACGTGCGCCTCCCGAACATGCTGCATGGCCGGGTCGTGCACCCGAAGACGCTGGGCTCGACATTGATCTCCGTTGGCGAACTGAACAAGACGCGGTACCCGAACGCGCAAGTCGTCGTGAAGGGCAACCTCGTTGGTGTGGTCGCGCCATCGGAGTGGGAGGCCATCGGCGCCTCGCAGCAGGTGGCAGCTGACACCAAATGGAGCGAGTGGAAGGGCCTCCCGGGCCACACCCGGCTGCACGCATGGCTGCGCGAGAACGCCGACTGGAAAACGACCCCGGTCTCGAAGAGCGAGAAGAGCCGCGGGGATGTCGGGGCGGCGCTCGCGACGGCCTCGAAGACCCATTCGGCGAGCTACGAGCTTCCTTACATGAAGCACGCGCCGATCGGCCCGACGATCGCGGTGGCCGACGCCCGGTCCGACGGCACCGTCTTCATCCACACGCACAATCAGAACCCGCAGGCGCTGCGGGGACAGATCGCCCTGATGCTCGGCACGTCGATCGACAACGTGGTCATACGGATATACGCGGGCGCGGGCCACTATGGACGTTCGAATGGCGGCAACGCCGGCGCCGAGGACGAGGCCGTGATCTTATCGAAGGCTGTGGGCCGACCGGTTCGTGTGCAATGGATGCGGCCCGACGACCTTCTGTGGTCAACGCAGTCCCCGCCTGGAATCTCCGACATCCGGCTCGGATGGGACGCCAACGGAAAAATCACGGGCTATCAGGCGGACCACTATATGCCCGCCATGCAGGACGACCGTCTGGTCGGGGCGCTTATCGCCGGGTTGCCGACACCGCCGCCCCCGGATGTCCGCCCAGAGCCGGGCTCCATCAGCTCGACCGTGAACGCGATCGCGGATCCGTGGATCTACGACCGAGTTCCAAACGTGGCCGAGTCAGGATACGGAACGTTCCAGCTCGGACAAAAGGCGTCGCCCCTCGCCATTGGTCTCCGAGACCACAGCATGCGGACACCGGGACAGCTGCAACAGAACTACCCGCGCGAGCTGGCCTTGAGCGAGGCGGCCGCGCTGGCCGGCGTCGACGCGATCGAGTTCCGTCTCAGGCAGACCGATGATCAGCGGCTGATC
>QHWL01000612.1 GCA_003222555.1 Acidobacteriota bacterium
GACCCTGCCGGTCCGGCTAACCGCCTCCGCCAAGGCTACGGCGGTCCGCCGAAGCTTTACGCGGAGGCGGAAGCCGGACACTACGTACAATTGGCCAATTGGCAGTCATTCGAGCATCACCGAGGCAGATCGGCCTGCGCCACTTCCGACCTCATTTTTCAGCCGTCTGCACCCAAACAGCACAACTCTTGGCAGAACCTGGGACCTCCGGATTTTCCGCAATCGATTGACCGGTCGCGGCTTAGCAACCTCCCGGTGTCCGGGCATGCCTTTTGTAGGACTCCATGGTCGTTAGTGGACACTGAGACGAACGTTACCGCTTCGCCGTGAAGTTCCCCGCACCGCCGGATACGTGGTGCAGCGCGCGAACGGGCGTTAGATCTTCACCATGGGTTTACAGCCCGCAGGAATGACGATGAAACGTAGCTTCCTCTTGCTCGCCTTGTTGTTGTTGTTTGCCATCACGGCGCACGCGCAGCTCACCGGCGGAAACATCACGGGAACCGCGACGGATGAGCAGGGCCGCACGGCGCCGGGCGTGACGGTTGATGTGCGAGGGACAGACATCACACAGACATTTACTACTGACGGCGATGGTCGGTATCGGTTTCTCGATCTCGCGCCAGGCTCCTACAAGGTGACCGCGTCACTCCAGGGCTTCACCACGATCGTGCGCGACCACGTGATCGTCGACGTCGGCAAAACCGTCGATCTCTCCGTACAGTTGAAAGTCAGCCCGATCGACGAGGTCATCACCGTGACTGCCGCGTCGCCGATTGTCGACAGCAAGGAAACGGGCACCGCCACGAACTTCACGGCCGACGAACTGGCAATGATTCCGACCTCCCGCGACCCCTTCGCGCTGCTGCGGTCGGTGGCAGGAGTGCTCATCGACCGCGTGAACATCGCGGGCAATGAGACGGGCCAGCAGCCGAACTTCGCGTCGAAGGGAACTCGCCCGCAAGATGCAGTCTGGACCATAGACGGCGTCGTGGTGACCGATATGACGTTGACCGGCGCCTCGCCGACGTATTTCAACCACGACAACTTCGAGGAGGTCCAGG
>QHWL01000613.1 GCA_003222555.1 Acidobacteriota bacterium
GAAGTTGAACTGGCAGGCGACGCCGCGGGATCTTGTCAGCTTCCTGTACTTCGACGGCCTCAAGATCAAAGACTATCGGAGCCCGGGAACCGCGGGCATTCTCTTCGACGCACCAACCGCCACGTTCCATCAGGGCAACGCGTACACGGACACACCGCTGCATGGGCTCTGGAAGATCGGCGACGACCGGGTCATCGGCCGCAACATGTTTCTGTCGGCCAAGTACGCCTACTACAACACCGGGTTCATTCTCGACCCCGAGGGCGGCATGAGCTTACAGGCGGGCCGAGATCTGACCACGTCACGGTCGTTTGGTTCGACCAGTCAGAGCGTGAACCTGCGTCCGCAGATGAGCACCAACTTCGACCTGAACTCGTTCCTGACCCGGTGGAGCGCCTCTCACGATTTGAAGTACGGCTTCCAGTGGCGTCGTGTGAATGCGACGACGGGCACGCTCTGGCCGGGAAACGGGATTCTCGCCCTCCAGAATTCGCCGACCGCGCTTTTCGCGGAGCTGTTCCGTCAAGGACGCGGCACGAATCGCGCCTCCTATCTGGACTTCTACGCCGGCGACACGATCTCTCTGAACCGAATGACATTTGACCTTGGCGTCCGTTACGACCGTCAGTGGGGCGCGGCCTTGCCGGGCGTCACGCAAGCCAACTCGGCGTTCCCCGATGTCCTTCCCGGATTGCGCTTTGCCGGCTACGATGCGCCGTTCACGTGGAACAACGTCTCGCCGCGCGCCGGTTTCGCGTACACGCTGGATGAAGCTAAAAAAACAGTGTTGCGCGCCAACTACAGCCGGCATGCCGGTCAATTGGACACGGGTGGCGTGGGCTACGCCAATCCAAGCTCGTCGGCAGGCGCTGCGATTTATCGCTGGCTGGACCTGAACGGCGACCACTTCGCGCAGGCCGACGAAGTCCAGTTGAACCAGTTTGTCGCCGCCGCGAACGGCTTCAATCCGGCCAATCCTACGGCGGTGACTTCGTCGAACGTGCTCGACCCGAATTTGAAGGCGCCGGTTACGCAAAGCTTTGTCGCGGGGTTCGATCGCGAGCTCCTGGGCAATCTCGCGGTGCAGATCAACTACACCCGCACGCGAACGACGAATCTGCTCGGCAACGCAACCGCCTCCGTGACGCCTCGCGTCGGCGTGACGTTGGCCGATTACACACCCGGACCAACGCTCACCGGCACGCTGCCCGATGGCAGCACGTACAGCGTGCCCACGTTCGTGCCAGTCCAGGCGAACGTCACGGCTGGCGGCAACGGGTTCCTGCTCACGAACTGGAACGGCTACAGCACCGACTACAACGGGCTCGAGTTGAGTTTGGTCAAGCGGTTGTCGAACCGCTGGATGGCGCGCGTCGCCTTCTCCTCGAACGACGCACGGGAGCACTACGGGTCGCAGGCCCTTTATGACACGAACGGCCATCCGACGCGGACGGTGACCGAACCGCTCGTCGACGGCGGCCAGTTCGCACCGCAGAGCAGCGGCAACGGCTCGGGCAACGTCTACATCAACGCCAAATGGCAACTCAACGCCAACGCCATGTATCGAGCACCCTTTGGCCTCGAGGTCGCCGGAAACGTATTTGGGCGGCAGGGATATCCGTTTCCGCTGTTCCGTTCGCAGGCGCTCGGAGCGGACACGGGCCTCTCGGTGCTCGTGACGCCGCAGATCGACACGTTCAGATACCCGGATGTCTGGGACACGGACCTCCGCGTGGCCAGGACCTTCAGGGTCCAGACGGTGAGCCTCCGCCTCATTGGCGATGTCTTCAACGCCTTCAACGCCAATACGGCGCTCGTACGAAACAACAACGTGCTGTCGACCTCGTTCNNNGTCGGGTTCTGAGCTCGGTGTGCGCAGACCTAAAAGCGTGTGAAAATGCACCGCTTACCGCGGAGCACGCAGAGCACGCCGAGAATTCGGCGTTTTCTTCTCGGCGGTCTCGGCGGTGAACGGTTTCCTTTTCCGGTTCTAGAGTCTTCAGACCTGCCCGCGCCAGGATCGACACGTTTCAGTATCGAACTCACATGCCGTATGTAGTGTCCGCCTTCAGAGTGTGAACAAAATCACGTTAAACGCAGAGACCGCGGAGAGAAGAAATGCCCAAGAATTTCTCGGCGTGCTCTGCGAGCTCTGCGTTCAACGTCGCATTTTTTCACAAAGTTCAGGCGGACCGTCCCGTGACAGAAGCGTGCGCGACGGTCCGGCTAAAGCCGGACACGACGACGTGCCGTAGAACGACCACCAGATCCTGCATTATGATCGCGCGATGGCCCATTCGCATTCCTCGATAGGCCCTTCAGCTTTCGCGCCGATCGCGGGAGGCTGGTTCACCATGGGCACCCAGCTCGGCCACGAGGACGAGCGGCCTCCGCATCGCGTCTTCATCGATGGCTTCGAGCTGGGCGTCTGTCCCGTGACGCGCGCGGAGTACGAGCGCTTTGTTGACGCCACAAGGCACGAGCCACCGCGCGACTGGTCGCATCCGCCTTTCGCACGACCGGATCTCCCCGTGGTGGGCGTGAGCTGGATCGATGCGGCCGCGTATTGCGCGTGGCGATCCGAGCAGGACGGGCGGCCCGTCCGGCTGCCGACCGAAGCCGAATGGGAGTTCGCCGCGCGGGGTCGGCAGCAGGCGCTCTTTCCGTGGGGTAACACCATGCCGGAATGGATTCCCAACGGCGGACGCGGTCCGTTAGAGGCACCGTGGCCGGTGACGCTCGGCGAGCCGACCGACTTCGGTCTTCTCGGCATCGCGGCGAACGTGCACGAGTGGTGCGCCGACTGGCACGACAAGGACTACTACAGCCGATCGCCGGAGCGGAATCCCGCGGGACCCGACCAGGGCGTGCGGCGCACCTCGCGCGGCGGATCGTGGCGCCACGCGCACACCATCTGCCGTGTCACGCTGCGCAGCAAGCTCGATCCATCCTTCCGTTACAATGATTTTGGGTTCCGCCTCGCGCGCACCCTTTGAGCGGCTGAAAGGAGATGGCCGACGTGCAGCGCCCGTTCCTCCATGCCGCCACTTTCTTGGGGGCCGCGCTGCTGCTCGCCCCCTCGAGCGCGCATCAGTTCACTCGCCTCAGGCCGCCCGACGTCCGATTCGTTCCGACACCAGAGAGCGTCGTTGAGGCCATGCTGAACCTGGCCCGCGTCACCTCCGCCGACATCGTCTACGATCTCGGATCCGGTGACGGCCGCATCCCGATCGCCGCCGCGACCAGATACGGCGCGCGGAGCGTCGGCATCGAGATCGATCCGATGCGTATCCGGGAAGCCGAGGGCAACCTCGCCAAGGCCGGCGCCGGCGTCGGCGATCGTGTCCGATTCGTCAACCAAGATCTGTTCGAAGCCAACATCAGCGCGGCGACCGTCGTGACACTGTTTCTTTTGCCGCGGCTCAATCTCGCGCTGATACCAAAGTTGAAACGCGAGCTGAGGCCTGGCGCCCGGATCGTTTCACACCAGTTCGACATGGGCGAAGAGTGGCCGCCAGAGCAATCGCAGGATGTCAACGGGTTGATGATTTATTTGTGGACGATTCGATGAGAGGTTAGGCATGAGCCACCAGTTTTCCCGCTGGATGATGCCGATGACGCTCGTGGGTTGGCTCTTGTCGGGGCTGCCGGTACCAGCCGCCGGCCAGAGCCCCGCCTTTGAGACCGCCACGGGACCAGGCCCCACGCCCATGAGGCCCTATGGTGAATCCGGTGGCTGTTCGGAAGAGCCCGCCCAATTTCACCGATGCGCGATGGCCAAGGCGAAGGGGTTCACTCCGCCCCGTACGCCCGACGGCAAGCCCGACTTTCGGGGCTTTTGGAGCCGAATCGGACTTCGTAACCTCGAAAACATCGAAGAACATGCCGAGAGTTTTGATGGTTCCGGAGGGAAAAGCGCGATAGTGGACCCAGTGGACGGGAGAGTTCCGTACCAGCCTTGGGCGGCGGAGAAGAGGCGGACCAACTATTCGACCTACATCAATCCGCAAGCGCTCTGTCTGCCCACCGGGTCGCCAAAGGTGGCGTACTCGGCGGGCATCAACAGGATTCTTCAGCCCCCTGGCTCCCTCGTCTTTCTCGACGACTACGCCCATGTCTATCGTGTTGTCCCCACCGACGATCGTCCGCACATCGGACCAACGATTCGTCTCTTCATGGGGGACTCGCGTGGGCGCTGGGAGGGCGATACGCTGGTCATCGACGTCACCAATCTCGATGATAGGATCTGGCTCGACGCCATCGGGAATTTCTACAGCAACGCCGCGCATGTCGTCGAACGCTGGACGATGTTCCATGCGGACGTCATTCACGTCGAGGCCACGATCGACGACCCGCAGGTGTTCACGCGGCCCTGGACGATCGCGTTCGGGTTGCGGCGCAATACGGAACCGAATTATGAAATGTGGGAGAATGCGTGTGCCGAGGGTATTCGCGAAGGCTTGCGCCTGACCGATGTTGGCCTCAAGCCCTACCCCGGCGTCACTGTTCCGAAATAGTCGCGACTGCCAATCCGAGTATAGCCAAATGGAAATTCCCCGGGGACATAGAGAGCAAGAGCCAGCGAGGGGCTCCGAGCCTGTGTTTCATCCGTCTGGTTGATCCTGCTGTCCGCGCCCGCCTTCGCTCAGGTCGAGGTCAAGGTGTTTGTCGGCGGAGCGATGACCGTGCCCGTCAAGGAGGCAGGCGCCGCCTTCGCGCGCAGCTCGGGCAACACGCTCGTGTACGTCAGTGACACCACGGGGGCGCTGCAAAAAAGGCTGGCCGCCGGCGAGAAGGCCGACCTCGTGATTGTCGCCGCCCCAGCCATGGATACGCTGCAAAAGGAAAACCGGGTGGTGGCGGGGAGCCGTGTGGATCTCGCGCGCGCATTGATTGGTGTTGCCGTGCGCGCCGGAGCGGCCTCGCCCGATCTTTCGACACCCGAGACGTTCAAGGCCGCCCTCCTCAAAGCGCGGTCGGTTTCCTACGTCAATCCGGCCTCGGGCGGGACGTCTGGAACCTATTTCGAGGGCCTGCTGCAGCGCATGGGCATTGCCGATGCGATGAAAGCGAAAATCGTCTACCGGATGCAAGGATCGGAAGTGGCGGACGCCGTCGCCAAAGGCGAGGCCGAGCTCGGCATCACCTTCAGCAGCGAGCTGCAGCCGAACAAAGGTGTGAAAGTGGCGGGAACTCTGCCCGCCGCGATCCAGTTGCCGACGATCTATTCGGCGGCGATCGCCACGACGGCCGAGCGTGGCGACGCGGCGCGCGCCTTCCTGCATACGCTCGCCGGCGCCGGGGCCCGTGCGGCGTTCACGAAAGCCGGGCTCGAGCCGCTCGGCCCCGCGCGCTGAACCGCGGAAGGAACGCATGGCTGAAACCGTCGAGTTCCGCAGCAACGGGACTATCGCGTCAGGATATCTCGTCAAGCCGTCAACGGCTTCAGGTCCTGGCGTCTTGGTCATCCAGGAATGGTGGGACCTCGATTCCGGAATCAAGGAGATGGCGGATCGCCTGGGAGCCGCTGGGTTCGTGGCGCTGGCGCCGGATCTCTACCACGGGGAACTGGCCGGGCACGATGAGATGGACAAAGCGGCGCACCTCATGCACAGCCTCCCACCCGATCGCGCGGGCCGCGACATGAGCGGCGCAGTCGACTATCTCTCCAGCCACGGCGCGGTCACAAGCAAAGGCATTGGCAACGGATAAAACACACCGAGATTCTGTAACGGCTTCAAGATTCTCACCCGCCGCGATAGATCCTGAGTAACATCGCAAAAAACACTCACGCTTGCGTTCGCGGAAAGAACAGCCTTGGGTGGGCGCACATGACGAGCAACCCTCACTTCGAAACGGCACCCTCCTGGAAGGCGGCTCGCGCCATGCTGACATTTCGACCCCTCGAGCCGAAGGACACTTCAAACCGATGGTAAGCATCGACCACCACATCGTTGCGGCGATCGCGCTCACCGGCACGGTGCTCAATCTGCTCGGCGCCTTGTATCTTTCCTACGATCTCCTCGGCGGCCGGCACGGCGCTCTGCGGACGCTGACGCGCGCGGTCACCTACGGCGGGCTGTTCT
>QHWL01000586.1:0-2616 GCA_003222555.1 Acidobacteriota bacterium
TTCGTCGAACATCCCGGCTGGTTGGGTGAGCATCTCGAAGACGAGTTCACGCTGCTCCCCATCCAGTTCCTGCGGAACCGGCCCCTGCTGGGAGAAGGTTTTGCCCGCCATGGCGCGGGTGATTTCGGCACGGAAGCGCCCGAGCTCTTCGCTCGAAAGCTGGGCTTTCTGCTGGAGCCGCTGGCGCAGCTCGCGCCGTGCGGGATCCTCTCGCGCTCCACACGAGGCCACCACGAGGCATGCCACGAGCAACGCGAGGACCTTTTCAATCATGGCCGGGTTCACTCCTCAAGAGAACGGGCTGCTGCTCGAGCCGATCTCAACGACTCGCCTTCCATTCAAAAGTACACCGAAGCCGTAACCTTATTCCAGCTTCTCACAATGACACAGTTTTGCCCGTCCGGAATCGGCGCTCCTCCGCTTCTCTTCCTCTCGCGCCGATAATCCCTGCGCCCCCGTGTCGCCGGCAGATGGTGGATGCCAATGGAAGAAGAATCGACAAACGACTGCGACTACTACGAGAGGCTTCAGATCAGTGCCAACGCCGAACCAGACACGATTCATCGCGTCTACCGTCTTCTGGCGCCGCGATTCCATCCTGACAACCTCGAAACCGGCGACGAGAGCCGCTTTCGCTCGATTACCGAGGCGTATCACATTCTGATCGATCCGGAAAAACGGGCGCAGTACGACATCGTTCACGAGCGGCGGCGCCACCTGCGCTGGCAGCTCGTCTCGCATTCGGGCCGCGCCGAGAACGATTTCGATGCGGAGCAGATGGTCCGACTCACGATCCTCGAGGTGCTGTACGCCCAACGACGGACCGAGCCCTACGAGCCGAGTCTTTCGCAGCCCCATCTGGAAGAGGTGACCGGCAAGCCTCGCGAGCACCTCGAGTTCACGATTTGGTATCTGCTGCAGAAGAAGCTGATCAGCCGCAGCGACAACATGAACATCAGCATCACGGCCGACGGCGTAGAATACATCGAGCAGAACTATCGAGCCGCTCTTCAAACACGTCGGTTGCAGGCTGCACCACAATGATGCGCTGTTCGCAGCGCTCGCGGCCGCCCTTTAATGTGAACGACTTGCTGGATGACAGACGATCTGGACTATGACGGTTACGACTGGACGGGATTTGCATTTAATTACGCGGGGAACCAACTTGCGAGCATTGCCAGCTTGACTTCCAGTACTGGTCAAGAAAGTCACGGGATCAAAATTGCCCATGCTACTTGCTTTTCGACGTTCAACGTTCCAGGAGGGCCTCCGCTCACAACCATTCCGCCGCAAATGATGACTCTTAATCCCAGCTGCCCTGCCGTGGACGCGGGTGTGGTTCTTCCGAATATTACCGACGGGTACACAGGATCTGCTCCTGATATGGGCGCGTACGAGGTCGGAGCACCTTTGCCGCAGTACGGACCACGGCCCGCGGGCGGCGTTGCTCCCGGGGCGCCAACTGGTCTCAAAATAGTCGGGTGACAGAGAGAGCGGCTTCGTTGAGGAGGCCGTCCTCAACGCCTATCGAGCGGAGGAGCCAGGGTTCTGCCGCTGGCGAGCCCATTCCTTTTGGAATGTTTCATTCCGTTCAGCGACGTAGGCTTTGTAGCCGTCAGGATCGATAAATGGATTCGTCGCCCCTGCCATCAGCTTCTCGTGTTTCGCTTTCAACCCGAAGTAGGCGCCGTGCGCCCCGAGGAAGACGTCGCACGGGAAGCTCCTGAGTCTTGCGAAGGTCTTCACGTAATCATCCGCGATCTGCGGATAGTTCTTGTTGCCAACAAGGACATAACCGGCGTTCACGTTGGGGCTACCGATGACCACGACGTTCAACGTGCGTCCGTCCTCGCGAACCTGCATGGTCCAGGTCGTGCAGCCCTTCGTGTGCCCCGGTGTCAGCTGCGCAATCAACTTAGAGCCGCCGAGCTCGACCGTGTCGCCGTCATGCAGCACGCGATCCACATGTGCTCCCGGACGGCCGGGCGCAGCACTCTCCTCTGCCGGAACGTCGGCGTCCATGACCATCAACTTCGCGCCGGTTTCGCTCCTCACGAGACCGGTCGCCTCGTCATGATCACCATGCGCGTGGCTGATGAGTATGATCTTGATGTCCTTGTACGCGAACCCGAGCTGCTCGACGCTCTTCTTGATCAGGGGGACATCCTCTTTGAAGTCAGTATTGAGCAAGATATGCCCTTGCGGCGTCGCGATCAGATAACTCGCGAGGTCGGCCGTGCCAACGTAATAGATGTTGCCGGCGATTCTAAAGGCAGGGAATTCCCGGTGCCAATCGGGATTGCCTTGCGCCAGCAAGGCCGTCGCTCCGAGAAAGAACGAGACGATTATCGCGCGCAGTGTCATGCGTCGTTACCTCGAGGTTCACTCTACACCACGACAACGCCGTGCTCACGCGAATTTCGGTTTCGGCACGGCGGCTGCTCTGGCCATCGAGTTGCTAAGACCAACTGCGGGGGGGGAGGCGATAGCACCGGCGCCACACTTTGAGGTGCGAGTTTCTCACCCGCGACTATTAATCCCGAGCCTTTCCAGCGCGGAAGGATAGTGGCCGGTCGAATCTCAGCTGGGCAGTACCATCGAAACAGTGAAGGCTTC
>QHWL01000586.1:2704-3117 GCA_003222555.1 Acidobacteriota bacterium
GCCGTTTTACCGCCGAGCACGCCGAGAATTCTGAGGGTTTTCTCAGCGGTCTCGGCGGTTAACCGTCTCGGTGCAGCTGCAATTCCCTCATGCGGCGATGTCTTCCAGACGCCTGTTCTGCGTCTCCAACATACGCGTCGCCGCTAGCGCGCCGACGACCGCCACGGCGGCAAACATCAGAAACACTGCGCCGATGCCCTGCGCGCTGACGAAGTACCCGACGAGCAGTGGGCCAAGGGCTGACGCCAGGCGAAGCCAGCAGGTCGCCACGCCGGTTCCCATCGCGCGCATGCGCGTGGGATATATTTCAGGCGTGTAGAGATACAAGACGGCGTTTACCGATCCGATGACACCGTAGCTCAGAGTCACCAGCGTGATCGCCGCGCGGGCCGAGTGCGCCCCGGATATCCCGA
>QHWL01000587.1:0-2616 GCA_003222555.1 Acidobacteriota bacterium
ACGTACGAGGCCACCATCGAAGACCCGAAAGTCTTTACACGCCCGTGGAAGATCAGCATGCCGCTGTACCGCCATATGGAGAAAAATGCCCGGCTGATGGAGTACAACTGCGTGCAGTTCGTGGAAGAGCTGATGTACGGGCATCTGCGCAAGCAACAGCTGGCGAAGCGATGGGAGGAGGATCTGGGCGAGACTGGCGGCAAGCTTGCGTTCGACGTCAGTCGGCAGCGCTAGATCGATGCGCTCTGCGAAGAACCTAATCGCACGCGTCTGTGATGCAAATGGATTCCAGCGTGCGGCCCATCGGCGGCGCAGGGAGGCCCGCGGTCGCCATCAATTGGCGAAGGAGCAATCCGGTTTCAGGGTGCGCGATGGCCGATTGCACGCCAACCCTGACTAGACCATCAGCGTAGTCCACCGGCTGCCAGGTGTGAACGGCGAGTTTGCCACCTCGGTTGTCGGTGTTCCCGTAATCCCTGACATCGAGCCTGGCGCCATGGTCCGCGAGGAGCTGCACGACTGCGGGCCGTCCCTTGTGGGCGGCACCGTGCAGTGCCGTGCGCCCGGTGTCGGCCTGCGCGTTCGGGTCGAGACCCAGGTCCAGCAGCAATCTCACAGCTTCTAGCGTGTCGTGCTCCGACCATTCGTATGTGATCCCTTCCACCCAGCCGATACCAGCGGCGACCTGCAAGGCCGTCACTTTCAACGTCGTCGCGATCTGCGGATCGGCACCGTGGGCCAGCAGAAGTTTCATCAGGGCGAGGTCGCCGGACTGAGATGCCCGCAGGAAGGCTGTCGCGCCGTTTTCGTCCAGCCATTGGTTGGTGAAAACCGTTCGGCTTTCTGTGCTGTCCTTCACCCGAGCGTTGACGTCGGCGCTTTTGTCCAGCAGGAGCTTGATGTAGTCCAGATGGTCCATGTCGGCCTTGCGGACCGGATAATCGCCGTTTTCGATATTGCGGTTATCGGTTGCAAGATACAGTGGCGTCCACCCGCCTTTGTTGGCGAGGTTCGGGTCAGCGCCGTGGTCGAGCAGAAACGCGCCGAGCTTGTAGTAGCGATTCTGCGTCGCGACCAGCAACGGGCTCCAGCCGTACCCCGTAACCTGATTGATATCTGCTCCCGCGGCCAGCAGAACCTTGACTGACTCGAGGTCGTTCGAGCGAGCAGCATAGACCAGCGGCGTCAGCCCTCCGCCATCATTCGGCGCCGGTCCCCGGCGCGGTGGTCCTGCCGCCGCGTCGCCCTGGTCATCGTCGCCCGCGGCGTCGCCGACGGCCGCGCCTGCGCCGCGCTGGCCTTGCGCGGCACCACGCTGGCTCTGAGCGGCGCCACCCTGGGTCAAAGCATTTAGCGCGTTCAGATCCAACGCTCGGCCAGCGGCGACCGCTGCACCCTGCGCCGCGACCGCCCTCCTCGGATCGTTCGCCTTGCCAAGGGCTGGCCCTCTTCCACGCGGGGCGGGGTTCGAGCGCGCCTTGACGTCCGCTCCGCGCTGGATCAGGAGCTGAACCGCGGGCGGATGCGCTTCATCCGCGGCCCACATCAACGCCGTTGTTCCGCGTAACGTCTCCTTCGCGTTCACGTCCGCGCCGTGGTCGAGCAGTACTTTCATCGCCTCCACGTTGCCGGTGCGCGACGCCGTCATGAGAGGAGTCCGTCCTAGCGGGAGATGCTCGTTGGGATCGGCTCCGGCGCTTATCAGCGCCGCGATGATCGCGGCATCTCCGTTCACGCTCGCCAGCCAAAGCGGTGTGGCGCCCTCGCGGTTCGCCGCCTTGACATCCGCGCCCGCGCGAATCAGCAGGTCCGCCAATGCCTTGTCCCCGCGGTAGGCAGCCCAGTGAAGCGCCGTCGCACCATCGGCTTGAGGCGCATTCACGTCGGCGTGCTGTGCCAGCAGCGTGCGCACGGCCGCCTGGTCCCCCCGCATGGCCGCATCTGCGACCTCCGAGCGCACAGCGCTGAGGCTCGCCGTCGAGAGCAACAGCAACGCCACACCGCTTCCCAGAATGCGTCTCACAGACATGTTTGTCGGCTCCAAATCAACACTGCCGGCTTACAGGTCATCCAGCCGGCCCGTGCTGTCGCCGAGGGCCTCGTGGCGAATGTCGAACTTGTCCAGCACGCTCACTAGCAGATTGCCGGTCGGCACTGTCTTGGCCGGATACGCCAGATGACGCCCGCCTTTGAGCCTCCCGTTCGCTCCGCCGACCAGCACGTGGGGGACATCGTAGTGAAGGTGCTGATTGGGGTTCCCCATATTGCTGCCATAAAGAACCAGTGAATGATCCAGCAGCGTGCCGTCGCCATCCTCGGTCTTCGCCAGCTTGTCGACCAGATGCGCCAGCATCTTGACGTGATACTGATTGATCTTCGCGTACTCGGCGATTCGCCTCGGATCTTCGCCGTGATGCGACCCGCCGTGGAAACCCAAGGTGGGCGCTTCGCTGTCGGGGTAAGTCCGGCCGGTGAGGTCGCGTGCAAAGAGCAGCGTGCCGACGGGGGTAATGTCGGCCTGGAAGGCCAGCGCCAGCAGATCGAACTGCAGCTTGATGTGTTCGTCGAAGGATTGCGGCAGACGCACGGGCACCGTCAAATCGGCCGGTGTGACCG
>QHWL01000587.1:2661-3075 GCA_003222555.1 Acidobacteriota bacterium
CGGTGTACTCGTCGAGCCGGGCGCGATCGGAGGGGCCGAAGTCGCGGCGAAGACGAGAAAGACTGCCCCTGAGCGAGTCCAGAATGCTGCGTTCCCGCGCTCGCCTCACGGCCCGTTCCTGGATCGTACTGCCGTCTCCGAACATGCGCTCGAAGACCACCTGCGGGTTCAGCTCCATCGGCAGCGGCAGCGTCGGTGAGGACCACGAGATCGTGTTCGTGTAGGTGCAGCTGTAACCCTCGCCGCAGTTGCTCGAATTCGCGCCCGGGTCCTCGACCGCCAGCTGCATGGACGGTAACAGAGTCTCCTGGCCGATCTTCTGCGCGATGATCTGATCGATCGTGGTTCCCGCGTACACGTCCGCCCCGGCGGTCTTCTTCGGTTTGTTCGCGCACAGAAACGCTGCTGCCACCC
>QHWL01000588.1 GCA_003222555.1 Acidobacteriota bacterium
AAACGGATCCAGGTGTTCACGCCCGAGGGCAAGTTCATCGCGGAGCAGTTTGTCGGCCTCGACAGCAAGTATGGCCTTCAGGCGAGGTCTGCGGCCTTCTCACCGGACCAAAGGTTTCTGTACGTGGGAGGGACTCCGGTCATCTACATCCTGAATCGCAAGACGCTCGAGGTCCTGGGCTCATTCAGCACCGGTGAAGGCTCGCAAGACCATCCTCCAGGCCACCAGATTGCGGCCGATCATCGAGGAAACGTCTACGCGGTTCAGGCCGAGCTGACTGGAGCCGACGGAAAGAGCGGCGGCGCAGGCGCGTACAAATTCGTATTCAAAGGATATTCGCCTGTGACTAAGTGTTGTCATTGAAGTCTATCCAGGAGCCCAACACGGCTGGTGCGTGCAGGATATGCCGGTTCAGAACGGCATGCCGATTTACAGCAGGCCCGATGCCGAGCGCGCCTGGGGCAAGCTGGTGGCTCTGTACAAGACGGCCCTCGCCTGAAGCTCATGTTCCGCAAGTTTGGCCCTCCGATCGCCGTTTCGTGTCTTCGTGTTGCATTTTTCCGTGAGCTCTGCGAGCGCGGCGTTAGTGCTGGTCGAACAACTTGAGTGCGAGCGCGCCGTGCGTGACGGCCGCGCCAGCCCTGAGTGCTGCGGCCAGGAACGCGACCTCGGCGACCTCCTCGCGGGTCGCACCCGCCCGCTTCGCATTGCTCGTGTGGACGTCCAAACAGTAGGGACACTGCGTCGTAAACGCAACAGCCAGCGCAATCAATTCGCGATATTTTCGCGGAATCTTGCCGTCGTCTTTGCCGACGATGGCATCGAGAGCGACGAAACCTTTGAACTCGTCCGGCGCCAGCCTCTTCAACTCTGGCAAGAGCTTCAGATCGTCCCCGTCGTGATAATGACTCATCTGGTCATCCTCCGACTGTCAACTTTATCCCGAAACGCGCCGCGTCCGCAGCAGGCCCGCGGCGGCACAGTCAGGGTTGCGGGACGGCGTGTTGTTCTTCGAGGGAAGCCGCCAGATTTTCGAGGTCTACGGGAACACGGGCCTGCGCGCCTTCCGGCGCGGCCCTCAGATATTGGACGGGCCACGAGACGGCTTGCCCCAGCTCACGGGCCGCTCTCAGCGGCCAGTAGGGATCGCGCAGGAGCTCGCGGGCGATGATGACCGCGTCCGCCTGCCCCACGCCGACGATCTGCTCGGCCTGGACGGAAGACGTGATCATCCCGACCGCACCGGTCATGATTTCGGCCTCCCGGCGGATTCGCTCGGCAAACAGCGTTTGATAACCCGGACCGACCGGAATCTTTGCATGAGGCACGTTGCCGCCAGATGAGCAATCGATAAGGTCTACTCCCAATTCCCTCAATCCACGAGCGAGCTCGACCGACTGCTGAATATCCCAGCCACCATCAATCCAATCTGTGGCGGAAATGCGCACGAACAATGGCGCTCGCTCCGGCCATGCTGATCGCACCGCAGCAACAATCTCACGAAGCAACCGGATGCGATTCTCGAACGAACCCCCGTATTCATCCTGCCGCCGATTGCTCAGAGGCGATAGGAACTCATGAATCAGGTATCCATGAGCCGCATGAATCTCAATCACCTGGAAGCCGGCTTCGCCGGCGCGACGTGCCGACTTCGCGAACGCAGCGACGATCTCCTGAATGCCGTCGCCTGTGAGCGCGTGCGGCATGGGATAACCGTCGGTGAACGCCAGCGCGCTCGGGGCCACGACCTTCTTCCATCCCCCTGCATGTTCGGGAACCGCTCCGTGACCTGCCCACGGCCGGTGCGTGCTGGCTTTGCGGCCAGCGTGCGCCAACTGCATGCCGGCGACACTGCCTTGCGCATGAATGAACCGGACGATTCGGGCCAGCGGCTCAACGTGATCGTCACTCCAGATGCCAAGATCCTGCGGGCTGATGCGGCCCGCGGGAAGAATCGCCGTGGCCTCGGTAAGCACCAATCCCGCCCCGCCCACCGCGCGGCTGCCCAGATGGACGAAATGCCAGTCGTTGGCGTAGCCGTCAACACTGGAGTACTCGCACATCGGCGAGACGAACACACGGTTCGCAAACGTGAGACCACGAATCGAGAGCGGATCGAACAGGTGAGCCATCGGTCCTACACGGTAGCATTCAACCATCGAGGCCGCTACGGATTTTTCGAAGATCGCGAACACGTTCGACCCGGTCGACGAACATCGGTGACGAATACGCGGCACATTCTGACGTCAACCGAGTTCGTCATGGCTCCTCCGTCTCGACGAACGCTTTCAATCGGCTGATCGCCCGGTCCCATTGATTGGAGATCTGATCGAGGCACCGGCGCACCCTTTCGAGGCGTCTTGGCTCCAACTCCCAAATCCGCTCGCGCCCGCGGCGGCTGTCGTGCGCGAGCCCGGCATCGGCGAGCGCGCGGAGGTGCTTTGTAATCGCCTGGCGCGTCACGCCGGCTCCCTCGCTGAGGCGGGCGATCGAGAGGGGTCCATCGGCGCAGAGTCGCGCAACGAGCTTGAGGCGAGTCGCGTCACCGAGCGCGGCGAACACCGGCGCGACCTCGGTCAACTTCGCCGCTGCCGCGCTACGGTCGCGAGACATGGCGCTCGATGTTCG
>QHWL01000592.1 GCA_003222555.1 Acidobacteriota bacterium
GAACGTCGGCCCGCGGCCCGGCAGCTCGGCGGTCCGAACGAGCGCGTGATCGAGCGCCGCCAGCGCGTCGTTGTACCGCCGGTCGGCCTCCTGCCGCTCGCGATCGTGGTCGATCATGGCGAAAATTCTACATCGTCAGTGCTTCCCTTCAATGCGTGCGCGGCGGCGACTTCGCTTGCTCGGGCCGGCCCGTAGGGCTGCCTTCCTTGACCTCGTGTGCCATAGCCAACTAGACTCAAAAGATCTTCCCAAGCGCTTCCTCAGGAAATCTCCGGAGCCAGGATGGCCAAACGGGCGTTGATCACCGGGATTACCGGCCAGGACGGATCGTACCTCGCAGAACTGCTCCTCGAGAAAGGGTACGAGGTCGTCGGCATGATGCGGCGATCGAGCGCGCCGAATCTCTGGCGGGTCGAGCACCTGCTCCACCGCATCGTGCTCAAGCCGGCGGATCTGCTCGACCAGCTGTCGTTGCTCCGGCTCGTGGATGAGGTACGACCCCACGAGCTCTACAACCTGGCCGCGATGTCGTTCGTGCCGGCTTCCTGGGATCAGCCGATGCTGACCGGCGAGTTCAACGCGCTGGGCGTGACCCGGCTGCTCGACGCGGTCCGCCGCGTGGATCCGTCGATCCGCTTCTATCAGGCCTCGTCGAGCGAGATGTTCGGGAAGGTCCGGCAGGTGCCGCAAAACGAGCTGACGCCGTTCTATCCGCGAAGCCCTTACGGCGTCTCGAAAGTGTTCGCGCACTACATCACCGTGAACTACCGCGAGAGCTACAATCTGTTTGCGGTCTCCGGCATGCTGTTCAACCACGAGTCGCCGCGCCGCGGTCTCGAGTTCGTCACGCGGAAAGTCTCCGACGGCGTGGCCCGCATCAAGCTGGGCAGGGCTGACACCCTCTCGGTCGGCAATCTGGACGCGCAACGCGACTGGGGCTTTGCGGGGGACTACGTGCGCATGATGTGGCTGATGCTCCAGCAGGACCGCGCCGACGATTATGTGATCGCGACCGGCGTCAGCCACTCGGTACGGGAGCTCGTCGAGATCGCGTTCGCACACGCCGGCCTCGATTGGAAGAAGCATGTCCGGATCGATCCTGCGCTCATGCGGCCGGCCGAAGTGGATCATTTGCTCGGCGACGCGACGAAAGCGCGCGCGGAGCTCGGGTGGATGCCGAGCGTGGGCTTCAAACAGCTCATCGAGATGATGGTCGACGCGGACCTCGAGCTCCTCAGCTCATCAACATCTGCGGTAGCGCGGGTCCCCGTGCGGTAACCGTTCAACAACAGGACTGCTACAACAACACCATGACTGACAACGCGCCCACCAGCGGCATTCTCGAGCGGATTGGTACCCGACAGGCGCGCGTTGGCGTCATCGGTCTCGGCTACGTCGGCCTGCCGCTTGCGGTCGAATTCGCGAGCCAGGGATTCGACGTCACCGGCTTCGACGTCGATCACTCGAAGACGTCGCAAATCAACGCGGGCAGGAGCTACATTCCCGACGTGCCTTCAGCGGCCCTGTCGGCGGCCGTCCAGGCAGGCAAGCTGCGCGGCACGCTCGACATGAGCCAGCTCGGGGAGATGGACGCGATCGACATTTGCGTGCCGACCCCGCTCAGAAAAACGCGAGACCCCGACCTGTCGTACATCATCCTGGCAGTCGAGGCGGTGGCCGCGACGCTTCGACGGGGCCAGCTCATCATCCTCGAATCGACCACGTATCCGGGAACGACCGACGAGGTCGTTCAGCCGATGCTCGAAGCCAAAGGACTGAAGGCGGACGTCGACTTCTTCCTCGCGTTCTCGCCGGAGCGGGTCGATCCGGGCAACCAAAGCTACACGACGCGGAACATCCCGAAAATCGTGGGCGGGGTGGGCCCGGCGAGCACCGAGGCCGCCAGCGCCTTATATGCCACGACGGTCGATCGTGTCGTATCGGTCAGCTCGACGCGCGTCGCCGAAATGGTGAAGCTGCTCGAGAACACGTTCCGGGCGGTGAACATCGGCCTGGTCAACGAAATCGCGCTCATGTGCAACAAGATGGACATCGGTGTCTGGGAAGTGATCGATGCGGCGAAGACCAAGCCGTTCGGCTTCATGCCGTTCTACCCGGGGCCTGGACTGGGCGGCCACTGCATCCCGATCGACCCTTTCTATCTT
>QHWL01000045.1:0-4950 GCA_003222555.1 Acidobacteriota bacterium
GCTCGTCGTCATCGATACGGCGAATCATCTGTTCGACGGGAAGGTCATCGAGGTTGCCGAGGCCATCGAGGAGTTGTTAGGCGATTGGTCCGCCTGAAGAGAGTGTGAACAATGCGACGTTTGAACGCAGAGCTCGCAGAGCACGCCGAAAGATCTTCGGGCATTCTTTCTCTG
This sequence comes from Acidobacteriota bacterium, assembly GCA_003222555.1. Taxonomy (GTDB): domain Bacteria; phylum Acidobacteriota; class Vicinamibacteria; order Vicinamibacterales; family CAVVIG01; genus JAHFUJ01. Next base: position 175 of record QHWL01000045.1, read on the forward strand.
CGGCCTCCGCGGTCTCTGCGTTGAACGTGATTTGTTCACACTCTCTTCAGTCGGACCAATCGCCTAACAACTCCTCGATGGCCTCGGCAACCTCGATGACCTTCCCGTCGAACAGATGATTCGCCGTATCGATGACGACGAGCTCTTTGGGCTCTGCGGCGCGCGCGTAGAACTCGCGCATTTCCCTGAGCGGACAGATCTCGTCGCGTTCACCCTGGATGAAAAACTTCGGCTTCCTGCTGCGACCCACCGCGCCGAAGTCGTAACGCGACAGCGGCGGCGCGATGCCGATGAGCGTCGACACGCGTGAGTCTTCGACGCCGACCGTCAGCGCGATCCACGCGCCGAACGACATGCCGCCCGCCCAGAGCGGCGCGGAAGGATAGCGGTCGTGCAAGAAGTCGAGGCCGGCGCGGAAGTCGTCCATTTCGCCTGGACCACCGCTGAACGTTCCCGCGCTCCTTCCGGCGCCGCGGAAGTTGAAGCGCAGGACGGCGCAGCCAATCCGGCTCAGGGCCTTTGCCGACTGATACACGACCTTCGTATGCATCGTGCCTCCGTACTGCGGGTGCGGATGCGCGAACGCGACCGCAGCGCGAAACGTGCCTCCATGTCCGTGTTCGAGCAGCCCTTCCTGGTTCACGCGCCGGCCCGGCGAAGGTTCGTCGAGGAGCGCCTCGAGGAGCCCCGCGGGCCCGGCAATCTCACGCAGCATCGTTTTCGCCGGCGCGCGGCGCGCCACCTCGATGTGTCGAAGTTGTCCTCGAGCCCAGACTCTCGCGCTCGGCAGCCGCCACGAATTCTCCAACCAACCGGGCAAATTCCCAGGGCCGTGTGATCGCTCCAAGGTGACCGGTTCGTTCGATTGTCACGCTGCGCGCACCTGGGATGAGACGTCTGTATTGGGAGCCCCCCTGAACTGGTACGACGTGATCGAAGACGAGCTCCCCGGTGACGACGAGCGTCGGAGTACGGACGCGCCGGCAATCTTCAACGAGGTCGATGCTCGAGATCAGCCGAGCACGCTGAGCGATGCGCGACAGCGACAGGCGCGCGGTGACGAGCGTCCGCAGCTGCTCGGTCACGAACCGGAAGCGATCGCCTCGCCGCGGAAACGCCGCGACGAGCTCGCGCCGCAGCCGAAACGGCGATTCGGCGAGGAACAATGGCCCGAAGAGCCAGGGCACGCTCGCGTACACCTGGTGCCGCTTGCGGAGATGCCACGTGGGTCCAGGTGTCGATACGAGGACGAGCGCGGCGGCACGTTCCGGATGCGCCACCGCGAAGCGGACGGCGACGACACCACCGAACGACACGCCGCAGATCGTGGCGCGATCGATTCGCCTGGCATCGAGAATCGCGACGACTTGCGCCAGGTAGTTATCGAGCCCCAGCCTTGGATCGAAGCCGAATCCGCACGTGCGCTCGCCGCACAGCGGAAACGTCAGGACGTGGAACGATCGCGCCAGCGCGTCGACGGCGGGACGCAGGTACTCCCAGCGGCCCTGAATGCCGGGAATGAGCACGATCGGCGCGCCCGAACCTTTCTCGACGATAGTCATTCTTTACTTTGTGGCGGGGCCCCACCCCCGCCACCTGTGCCTTCGCGGCTCACGCCACTCGGCCTTGCTACTCGCGACTGTCTGCTTAGTCAGCAATCAGTTTCTCAAAGTTTTCCCAGTCTTCAGCGTGTATTGGATTCGCTCCAGCGTCTTGCGCTCGCCGCACAACTTGAGAAAAGCTTCGCGCTCCAAATCGAGCAGCTGCATCTCGGTAAGCGTCGTTTGGTGCGGCAGCGACCCGCCCGCCAGGATCCAGGCGAGCGTCCGGCCGACGACCGCGTCGTGTTCGCTGATGCGACCGGCACGCCACGCAAGGTGGACGCCGAGCTTGAGCGCCGCAAGCACGCCCTCGCCTCCAACGGGAATGTCCGCTCGAACGGCCGGAGGACGATACCCTTCGCGGACACGTTCGAGCGCTTCATGGTGATCGCGTCTGTGGACCGCACGTACCCCAGCCGCTCCGCGTCCGCGGCGCTCGTCGACACTCTCGCGAACCCGATCGTCTCGAACACCCGCTGCACGAAAGGAAGGAGATCGGCGCGCGGATCCGGCAGATCGGCTACCGAGCGTACGAGCATCTCCTTGGTCCCGCCGCCCGCCGGAATGAGGCCGACGCCGACCTCGACGAGGCCTATGTAGCATTCGGCGGCTGCCTGAATGCGATCGGCGTAAATCGCGATTTCACAGCCGCCCCCGAGGGTGAGGCCCGCGGGGCACGCGACGACGGGCACCTCGGCGCACCGCAGAGCCTGGGTCGCGCCCTGGAACGCGCGCACCATCATGTCGATTTCGTCCCAGTTGGCCTCCTGCGCTTCGAGCAGCAGCAGCATTAAGTTCGCCCCGGCCGAAAAATTTGGTGCCTCGTTGCCGACGACCAGCGCCGTGAAGTTTCTGGCGGCTTCTTTCACGCCGGCGTGCAGCATCTGGATGGTGTCGCCGCCGATGGCGTTCATCTTCGAGTGGAACTCGACGGCGAGCACGCCGTCGCCGAGATCGACGAGGCTCGCCCCCGCATTCCTGCTGACCACGCGCTGCCGATCTTTCGCGGCCTTCAGAATCTGCAGGCCCTCGCCCGCCGGCGGCAGCGCGCGGTCACGGAAGCGGTTGCGCCCCGATCGCAGGACGTCGGCGACGAGCGGGGGCAGATCGGTCTCGCCGACTGCTTCGGTCACTTCGCGAACGCCGATCGCGTCCCAGATTTCGAACGGGCCGAGCTCCCAGCCAAATCCCCACTTCATCGCCCGGTCGACGTCGTCTATCGAGTAGGCGATGGAGGGTGCGACGCGCGCAGTGTAGAGGAGCGTCGGGCCAAGCGTGGCGCGCAAGAATCCGCCCACCTTGTCGCGGCCCAGGAACAACGTCTTGATCCGTTCGCCGGCATCGTCGATCGCGCGCGCCGCGTCGAGCGCCGCCAGACGGGGAGACTGCCTGGCGCGGTAGGCGAGTGTCGCGGGATCGAGCGTCAAGATCTCCGATTCCCCGCCTTGCGGTGAGCTTGTCGAAGCAGCCCTTTTCTGACGCTTGTAGAATCCCTGTCCGCTCTTTTCACCGACCCAGCCTTTCTCGATGAGCGATTCGACCAGCGGCGGCAGCGCGAACTGTCGGCGCGCCTCGTCGCTCGTCAACCGCGCGGCCAGATTGCGCGCGACATGGCCCAGAACGTCGAGGCCGGCGATGTCCATCGTGCGAAACGTCGCGCTTTTCGGCCGGCCGAGCGCGGGACCGGTGATGGCGTCGATCTCTTCGATTGTGTAGTCGCCCGACTCGAGCGCTCGCAGCGTCTGAACGACCCCGAACAGGCCGATGTGGTTGGCGATGAAGTTGGGCGTGTCTTTCGCGACGACCACGCCCTTGCCGAGCCGCACGTCGGCGAATCGCGAGATACGCGCCACGATCGCAGGGTCGGTTTCAGGCGTCGGGATGATTTCGACGAGCCGAAGATACCGCGGCGGATTGAAGAAGTGCGTGCCGAGCCAATGGCGGCGGAACTCGTCGCTGCGGCCTTCGGCCATTGCGGCAATGGGAATGCCCGAGGTGTTCGACGTGACGATGGTGCCAGGTCGCCGGGCGGCGTCGACGCGTTCGAGCAGCGCGCGCTTGATCTCGATTTGCTCGACGACGGCTTCGACGATCCAATCGACCTCTGCGATCCGATCGAAATCGGTTTCCAGTCCGCCGGTGGCGACGAGCCTCGCCGCCGCCGGCGTGAAAAAGGGATCGGGCTTGAGGTCTCGCGCACGCTTTAGTCCTTCTCGCGCGATTTCCGACGTCAGATCGAGCAGCAGGACTGCCACACCGGCGTTGGCGACGTGGGCGGCGATCTGCGCGCCCATGGTGCCCGCCCCGAGCACTGCGACCGATCGAATCACGGGTGCGGCGGTCATCGTGCCCGGGCGCCGTTGACGAAAAGATCGACGACGAGGTCCGCGTCGGCTTCGAGCGAATACCGGCGGCGGCTGAGAATCCAGTTGGTCGCCATCTCGTCGAGGGCGCCGAAGAACATCTTGGCGGCGACGGTTGGCTTGAGATCGGATCGGAACGCCCCGGCGGTCTGGCCCTCGGCAATGGCCGCGCGGATGAGGCCGAGATAGTCGCGCAGCAGCGTCGATGAAAAGCGCTCCATGAACTTCGTCGACTGCCGGAGCTCCACCTGAAAGACGACGGCCAGGTTGCGATCGCGGCCGAGGCGCGCCAGATGCAGCCGGGCGAATTGGCGCAGCCGCTCCCGCGGCTCGTCCAGATCGGCAACCGCCGCCCGTCCTTCGGCGAGCGCCTCGCGCATGGTCTTCTCGAAAATCGACACCAGCAAATCGTCCTTGCTCCGGAAATAGAGGTACACCGTGCCAGCCGCGACGCCGGCGGCCCTGGCGACGTCGGCAACCTGGGCGTTGAAGAAGCCGCGGTCGGCGAACACATCGGTCGCCGCGCGAAGAATGACGTCGCGCTTGGGCGCGGAAGCCGGCGCGAGGCGGACAGCGCGCGCCCGGCGGGCGATGGCTGGAGTCGTCAAACGGGACACTGAATGAATGTTCATTCATTTTGGGGGTGGTGTCAAGGCCGATGAGGCGCCCGGTGCCGGTGCTTGGCGCCGTGTCGGCACATCGGCTGCTCAGCGAGGTGACTGCGGCGGGGCTGGATGCTCGATGAGAAGTCGGACGCCATGTCCGCTGAAAGGCGGACACTCCGACGAACCATCGACCGAGGACGTCGTGTC
>QHWL01000045.1:5005-14318 GCA_003222555.1 Acidobacteriota bacterium
CCTCCCGCTCGAAGAGGACCACGCTGAACACCGCGAGAAGAATCCACACACCGAGCAGACCGAGCCCCAAAAAGCCGATCGTCGTCGCCGACAGCCACAGCGCGCCCGTAAACTGCGCCACGAACACCGCCGTGAGCGGAATGATGATCAGCACGCCGAATTGCTGCGCCGTTCGCGCGTCGTTGACGCGGGAGGAGATCACGATCGCTGCCTGCAAGGACACGAGCGCGGCAGCCGGCCCGACGAGCGCCATGAGGAGCGTCGTCCGCATCGAGATCATTGCGCGCACGACGCCTGGTTCCGCCAAGAGCGCGACGCAGCCGAAGTACGCCGCCAGACCGGCCGCCGAAATCATCAGCGTGGGCACGAGCGCCCCCAGCACCTTCGCGACGAGAAGCTCGAATGTCGTGATGGGCGTCGCCAGCAGAGGCTCCAGCGTGCGCGCCTGCTTTTCGCCGACCACCGCGTGCGCGGCCAGCGCCATCGCACCCGTGATCGGCATCAGGAGAAACACCAGCAGGAACTGCTGAAACAGGAACAGCTGGATGCGCCCGCCGGCAGACAGCTCCGGGTGGATTCCGGCGACAAGGCTGACTTTCACCAGATCGGCGTCGTCGCCGAGCGGCTGGCCGGTCATCGCCGGCACGATCACGGCGACGGTGAACGGCAGCACGAGCGAGATGAGGGCCACGAGCGCGACGGGCAGAAGCGCGGCGCGATTGCGCAAGAGGTCGAGCACCTCCTTTCCGAACAACGTGCGCAGCCGAATAGTCGTCACCCCCGCACATCTCCACGCGCCGAATCGTCCCGCACCAGGTGCAGGTACACGTCTTCGAGGGCCGGCACCTCCGGCCGAACTTCGAGAACGTCGGCGCCTGCGGAGACCAGCGCGCGCACCAGTGCCGGAACGCTCCCGCCGGCATGCGGCATCGTCACGACGAGCGTCGAGCCCTGCGCCGACGCGCCGGCATCGAACGCCAGAACCGTCGGCAAATGCGCCGCCGCCTCGCCTCCTACGCGAACGATCGTGCGTCCCGCCGTGAGCCGCCGACCGAGCGCCGCCGGCCGGTCGAGAGCAAGCAGACGGCCTTGAAGCACGGCGACCCGATCGGCGAGCCGCTCGGCTTCATCGAGGTTATGGGTGGACACCACAATCGCGCAACCCTCTGCGCGCCGCTCGTCGAGCAAGCGCCGCACGCTATTGGCGATCTCCGGATCCAGGCCGGAAGTCGGTTCGTCGAGCAAGAGAATCGTCGGATCGTGGAGCAGCGCGCGCGCGAGCGCGACCTTTTGCCGCATCCCTTTCGACAGCTCCGCGCCGCGCGACGATGCGGCGTCGGCGAGATCAAAAGTGTCAAGGACGCGATCGACCGCCCGCTCCGGACCGGCGAGCGCGTACAGACCGGCGTAGATTCGCAAGTTTTCGCGAACGGTCAGCCGATCCCAGAGCCCGGGCGCCTCGGTGAGAAATCCGATGCGCTGGCGTAGCAGACTCCCGGTGGCCTGCGTCAATGCCACGCCGTCGATGTCGACCGATCCCTCAGTCGGGGCGATAAGTCCGGCAAGCATCCGCATCGCGGTCGTTTTGCCGGCGCCGTTGGGGCCCACGAGCGCCAGGATCTCCGAGCGCGCGACGTCGAACGTCACGTCGTCAACGGCCATGCGTGAGCCGAAACGGCGGGTAAGGTGACGCGCCGAGATCACGCCCACATGTTACCGGAGCAGCGTCGACGCGATCCTCGAGGGTCGAGTAGGGCGGGTAGGGCGCGTAGGTCAGGTAGGTCAGGGAGATCGGACTGGACTGGGCAGGCTTACTTGTCCGACGCGGCGGACTCACCGGGCTCTGGGTCGAATTCGTACAGGCCCGGTGTCACGAGCAGGCGCCACTTCGGTCCGAAGAACAAGCTGTTGGGCGCCGTGATCCCGGCGGCGCGAAATTGCAGCGTGCGTATCTTGTCGCCGTCACGGTCGTACACATACGTGTACGGCACGACGAATGTCACCCACAGATTACCGGCGGTATCGACCGCAGCCGTACGGATCGTGGGAATCACCAGGGGCAACTCACCTTCCGACGTCCGGGGCGGCCAGGTCGTTGGCAGCCTGGCCACGAACTCGTCGATCTCTCGACCTTCGATGTGTCGCTCGAACACGAGCCGGCCCTCGTCATCGTATTTGCGCAACACGGGCTCGCCTGTTTGAAAAACGAAAAAGAACCCGCCTCGAGGATCCACAAGCGGCATGCCGCTGTTCAGCGCGAAATGCAGATCGCGATCGTCCTCGTGACCTGTGTGTCGCAGGTTGCCGAACGTGCGATTCACGCTTCCCCTCAGCGTGTACTCGGTGACGAGCGCGCCAGTCTCTGGCTGCGACATCAGGATGGACGCGCCCGTGTACTGCAGCGATCCGATGCCGTTCAACACGAAGCTCTCGAATACCACGCGCGGCTTCGATCGGCCGGGCAGCCAGAAGCCGCCGATAGGAAAGCCGGCGGGTGTGAAGACTTGAATGCGCTCGCGGTTGTACGGCGCGTCGGCGACGACGAAAGTTCCCTGGGGCTCGACGGAGAAGGCCGTGGGACCGATGATTCGCCCGGGCTCGGAACCGATCTGGACGATTTCCCACGAGCTCGTGTGCCGTTCGTCTACGCCGTACACCTTGTGCGCGCGCCGATCGAACACGAAGAACTGGCCCGAGGCGGACTGTTGAAACCCGGCTGGCTCTCTGAAGCGTCCGGCGATGTGGGCGGGAATCGCGTCGACCGAGCCGAGCACCTCCGGCTTGAGGGCCCCGAGCGGCGTGGCCAAGACAAGCGCAATGATGACGAGTGTGATTCGACGCACGGGAACGACTGTAATACAGGTCGGGTGGGGCGGGTGGGGCAGGTAGGGCTGGTAGGGGCTACCCCACCCGCCCCACCAGCCCTACCTGCCCCACCCGCCCTGTCAGTAATGCGCCGTTTCGCGAATCGCCCTCAGCAGATCCGCCGCCTGCGGCAGGATCGCTTCTTCGAGGTCGGGATGGTAGGCAACCGGGACGTCGAGGGCGCCGACGCGCCTGACTGGCGCGTCGAGGTGTTCGAACAGCTCGCCGACGATCCGCGCCGCGATCTCTGCGCCAAACCCGCACGTCAGCTGGTCCTCGTGCGCGATCACGACGCGGTTGACGCGCTCGACCTGCGACGCGATGGCCTCCCAATCGTAGGGCGCGATGGTCCGGAGATCCAGCACTGCGGTGCTGATACCGTCTTTCGCCGCCTGATTCGCCGCCAGGAGCGATCGCTGCACGAGCGCACCCCATGTGACGACGAGCACGTGGTCGCCGTCGCGACGGAGCTTCGCCTTTCCGAATGGAATCATGAACTCCCTGCCCGGATACTCACCCTTGGTGTAGGTTTGCCGGTACAGGTGTTTGTGCTCGAGGAACATCACCGGATCGTCGCAGCGGATCGCCGTCCGCAGCAGGCCGGCGGCGTCGACCGCGTTGGAAGGGAACGCGATGCGGATCCCTGGGCAATGCGCGAAGATGCTCTCGCCAGACTGGCTGTGGTAGGGTCCTCCGCCCCGCAGGTAGCCGCCGATCGGGATGCGTATGACCATCGGACACGAGAAATTGTTGCCGGAGCGGTACCGCAACATCGACATCTCGTCGCGTATCTGCATCATGGCGGGCCAGACGTAGTCGAAGAACTGGATTTCGACGACCGGTTTGAGCCTCCGCACCGCCATGCCAATCGCGCGCCCGACGATGCCTGCCTCCGAGAGCGGCGAGTTGAAAACACGCGCGTCGCCGTACAACCGCTGCAGACCGTGAGTCAGCTTGAACACGCCGCCCTTGCCGGATACGATCGATAACGCTTCTTTCCTGCTGGCGTCCGCGACGTCTTCGCCGAAGACCACGATGCGCGGATTGCGCGCCATTTCGTCTTTGAGCGTGCGGTTGATCGCCGCCACCATCGTGTCGGCCTTGCCCTCGGAGTGCGGCGGCGTCTCGAACGCGGAAGAAGCGGGATCCACGTCGGGTGAATAGACCCAGAGTCGCGCGGTGCTCTTGTCCGGCTTGGGCGCATGAAGTGCAGCCAGCGCGGCTTCGTTGATCTCGCGATCGATGTCGGCCAGCATCGCAGCCAGTTCCTCGTCGGTGGCGACGTTGCCGGTCCGCAAAAAGTCGGCGAAGCGTACGATCGGATCGCGGCGCGCTTCGGCTTCGCGTTCAGCCGGTGTCTTGTACAGCTTCTCGTCGTCGGACAGCGAGTGGGAGTACGGCCGGATGCAGCGCGCGTGAACCAGCGCCGGCCCCTTGCGTTCGCGCACGTAGGCCGTCGCCTCGCGCATCGCGCGGAAGCTGGCGAAGAAATCGGTGCCGTCGATCGAATCGACGTGAAGCCCGGGAAACGACCGCACGAGGCGCGAGATGTCGCCGCCCGGCGTCTGCACTTCGACGGGCACCGAAATCGCGTAACCGTTGTCCTCGACCAGGAACAGCACCGGCAGGCGCTTGGTGCACGTGCCGCTCAGGGCCTCCCAGAACTCGCCTTCGCTCGTCGCGCCGTCGCCGAGCGAGACGTACACGACCTCGTCGTCGTGAAAGTGTGATGCTCGATCTGGGATCTCGGGCACGCGGCCATAGATGATGCCGGCTTCGGCGGCTCCGACGGCGTGGAGTACTTGCGTCCCGGTCGGGCTCGATCCCGACACGATGTTGAGCGCGGTGTGGCCCCAGTGCGACGGCATCTGGCGGCCACCGGAGGCGGGATCCTCTTTCGACCCGACGCCCGCCAAGAACATCTCGAACGGTGTCATTCCGAGCTGCAGGCACAGCGCGCGATCGCGGTAATAGGGGAAGAACCAGTCGTAGCCGGGTTTGAGGGCGAGGCCCGCGGCGACGAGCACCGCTTCGTGTCCGGCGCCGCTGATCTGGAAGAAAATCTGGCTCTGACGCTTGAGCTGGATTTCTTTGTCATCGATCCTGCGCGACAGCAGCATGCAGCGATACACCTGAAGAAGCGCGGCTTTGTCGAGCCCGTCAATGATTACACCGCTCGATTGACTCGCGGCGCTCGATTGACTCGCGGCGTTCGATTGACTCGCTGGGGGGGATACGGTTTGCGCCGGCGGGCTGCCTCCGTTGACGACGGATGCTTTCATTGGCGTGACAAATTATATCATCCGCGCTGGATGGTATATCCTCGTGGGCATGGGCACCCAGGCCGTGCGGCTGCATAGATGGGACGAAATTGCGCTCGAAAAAGTCACGGAAATGCTGTCGCGCAAACTCGTCACCGGCGCTCGGGAAATGCTCGCGCAGGTCTACCTGAAGCGCGGCTGCCTCGTGCCGATGCATTCGCACGAGAGCGAGCAGATGACGTACATCCTGGAGGGCGCCCTGAAGTTTCTCATCGGCGGTGAAGAGATGACCGTCCGGGAAGGCGAAGTGCTGCACATCCCGTCGTGGATCGAGCATCAAGCCGAAGCCCTCGAGGACACCTTCGAGCTCGATGTGTTCAGCCCGATTCGGCAGGATTGGCTCGATCACACGGACGATTATTTCCATCGATGATGTCAGGGGGCCGACGCCCCCTGTGACCCTGTGAGGACCGTATGTTTGGACTCGTTCTGCTCGTCGTCATCGCGCTCGTCGTCGTCTGGGCCATCGCGAGCTACAACCGGCTCATCGGAATGGGGAATCAGGTACTGAACGGCTGGCGTCAGATTGACGTGCAGCTCAAGCGCCGGCACGACCTCATCCCGAATCTCGTCAACGCCGTGCGCGGCTCGATGGACTTCGAGCGCGACACCCTCACCGCCGTCATGGATGCGCGGGCCAAGGCGTTGACCGCCACCGGCCCAACCGATGCGGCCCAAAAGGAGGGACAGCTTTCGCAGGCGCTCGGGCGGCTGCTGGCCGTCGCAGAAAACTACCCCACGCTCAAGTCGAACGACAACGTAAGGATGCTGCAGGAGGAACTGTCGGCGACGGAGAACAAGGTCGGCTTCGCGCGGCAGTTCTACAACGACATCGCCACGAAATTCAACACCGCACAGCAGGTGTTTCCGACCAACCTCTTCGCCAGCGTGCTCGGGTTCAAGCCGGCGGAGCTCTTCGAGGTCACCGAGGAAGCCGATCGCGAAGTGCCAATGGTCGATTTGTCGCGCAAGGCGCCGACCGCCTAGCCTTCGGCTCATGCCGCGCCCCGCATGAACCTGTACGAGCAGCAGTCCGCGAACCGCCGCAAGACATGGCTCGTCATGTTCGTGTTCGTCGCGTTCTTGTTCGTGCTCGGTCTTGGTTTTGACGCGTTCTACCTTGGCCAGGCGGGCGGCGCCGTACCGGTGGGATCGGTGCTGGCGCTCGGGGTCGGCTCCGTGTCGGCGTTGGCAGGGTATTTCAACGGCGATCGCGCCGTGCTCCTCGCGACTGGTGCGAAGCCGATCGCCCTTGTCGCGGCGACGGCGAGCGAAGCCGACAAGCTCAAGCTTCGCCAGCTCGACAACGTCGTGGACGAAATGGCGATCGCGGCCGGACTGCCGCGGCCGGCCGTGTATATCGTGGCGGATCCCGACCCCAACGCGTTTGCGACCGGACGCGGTCCGGGACACGCCTCGATCGCGGTCACGCGTGGCCTGCTCGACGCGCTCGATCGCGAAGAGCTGCAGGGCGTCGTGGCGCACGAGATGAGCCACATCAGGAACCTGGACGTGCGCGTGATGACCATCGTTGCCGCGCTGGTCGGCGCCGTCGCGCTGCTGTCAGACTGGGCGCGGCGCGGCATGTGGTGGGGCGGAAGGTCCCGGCGGCGAGGTGGCGACGACAACAATCGTGGCGGCGGTGTCATCGGCCTCCTCTTCTTCATTCTGTGGCTCGCGGCCATTGTGCTCGCACCGCTGATGGCACAGCTGCTCGCCATGATGGTGTCGCGCGGGCGCGAATATCTCGCCGACGCGTCGGGGGCCGAGCTGACGCGTAATCCGATGGGGCTGGCACGCGCGTTGGAGAAGATCGACGCCGCCGTCGCGCCGACCCAGGCTGTCAGCCACGGCTCGGCGCATCTGTGCATCGCCGATCCGCTCGGGCGTCGAATGAACTTGAAGGAGGGATTCGTGTCCGACTTGTTCGCGTCGCATCCACCGATGGCGGCGCGCATTGCGGCGCTGAAGGAGATGGCGTTCCAGGAGCGTCCGCGGTCCGCGTGAGGACGCGGCGGCGAGGTCCAGGGCCGCGCACGCCGCACGTCCCGCTCGATCGTGGGCGCGGCATCAAGCTGAAAGGTGACACATGGCGATCGATCGGCAAGGCATAGGGCTGGCGACCACTCGGATCTTGATTGGCGTGTTCTTCCTCTTCATGGGACTCGGCAAGACCAGGTGGTTTCTCGATACGTCGATTCTGAGCGGGCAATTGTCCGACTGGCTGCATGCGGCGTCACCCGGCTCGATGAGCCGCGTGTATCTGGAGCGCGTCGCCATCCCCGGCATCCCGTTCTTCGCGCGGCTTGTGCCGCTGGGCGAAATCTGTTCGGGGCTGGCGCTGATTCTCGGCATCTGGACGCGGATCTTTGCCTTTATTGCCTTCTTTATGGCGCTGAACTTCCATCTTGCCAGCGGCCTGCTCTTCCAATACAGCTTCCTGACCAACGGCTACGGTCTGCCGGTGCTGGGGTCCACGCTGGGGCTGGCGATAGGCGGGGTGCGTCTGCCTTGGAGCGTCCGCTGAAGAATTTACAATTTACAATTTACAAAGCGAGCGAGCGAGCGAGTGCGCCTCGCCTCTCTCTTTGTAAATTGTAAATTGCGTTAGTGCACTCGCCGGTTCACATCGTCGGCGCGGCCGCCGGAGTACACGTCGAACTTCTTGCGGACGCGATTGATCTTCCATTTCAAATAGCGGTATTTCAGCTCCGACATTGGATTGATGCGGGCGCTCTTGAGGAACACATAGCCGACGAGAAGTCCGCCCAGGTGAGTAGCGTTCGCCACGCCGCCCGCCTCGCCCATCGACGAATACAACGCGATCGCCCCCATGATGAGCACGAAGTACTTTGCCGGCAGCGGAAACACCAGATACATGTAAATGGGCCGATCCGGGTAATAGAGGGCGTAGGCGAGCAGAAGACCGAAGATTGCGCCGGAGGCCCCGATTACAATGGAATACTGCAGCTGCTGAGCGAAGGCGAACGGCAGCAGCGAGAACAGCACGGTGAGAATCGCCGCACCAATCCCTGTGACGAAATAGAACTTCAGAAAATAGCGCGTGCCCCACACGCGCTCGAGCTCGGTCCCGAACATCCACAACGCGAGCATGTTGAACAGGATGTGGAACAGGCCGCCGTGAAGAAACATGTAGGTGCCGAGCTGCCATATCCTCAGCCGCCCGATAACTTCATGCGGAACCAGGCCCAGCGTCTCGGTCAACGAAGAGACGAACTTCTGCGCAAGAAACATCACCACGTTTGCGCCAATCAGCGCTTTGATGGCCGTGGAGACCGGGCCGGGTCCGAAGGAAAACGAGGTCGCGTACGGCGAAGAATACCGGGGCATAGGGTCAGCCTCCGCCAAGCTTCAGCCGCACCAGCTCGTTCACGGCCTTGCCTTCGACGTTTTGTCCCGTGAGCTTCGCCATCGCGGCTTTCATCACACGGCCGAAGTCTTTGGGGGACGCCGCCCCGGTTTCGGCAATCGCTTCGGCGATCGCCCTCTCGACCGCGGCGGGATCGGCCGGTGGCGGCAGATACGCCTCGAGGACCGCGATCTCGGCGGCTTCTTTATCGGCGAGATCCTGCCGTCCACCTTTGGTGAACTGCTCGACGGAGTCTTTGCGTTGCTTGACGAGGGCGGTGACGACCTGTCGGGCCTCGGTGTCGTCGAGCGCTCGGCCTTTCTCGACGTCGCGGTTCATGAGCGCGGCTTTGAGCATCCGCAACGCGCTCAGCCTAGCGGGGTCGTGTTTGCGCATCGCGTCGGCGATGGCCGCATTCACGTCGTCGACGATGGACATAGAGAATTTGGCAATTGAGTAAGCTGGCAATCTGGTAGTTATATTGACTCAATTACCAGATTACCCGATTTACCAAATTCGGCGTGTGCGTCAGGGATTGCCGCCCGGACGTTGGGGCTGCCCGGGCATGCCCGGCTGGGCCTGGCCGGGGGGCGGCTGCACGATCATGCCCGGCACGGCGGCCCCGCCAAACGGTGCGGTCGGTTGTGCGACGGGCGGATTCGTCACGGGCGGAGGATCGGCGGCCGGCGTGCCGCCTTGCGGGAACGGCAGAACACCCGGTACGCCTATCGGCACGCCCGGCTGCTGCGGGTTGACG
>QHWL01000593.1 GCA_003222555.1 Acidobacteriota bacterium
CTCCCGGACATCGCCGTCGTGAACAACGTCGAGTTCGATCATGCAGACATCTATGCAGACTTGGATGCGGTGATGCTCGCGTTCCGGCGGTTCGTGAATCTCGTCCCGCGGCGCGGCTTGCTGATCGTCGGCGCGGACAGCCCCGGCGCTCGCGCGCTTGCAGCCGCGGCCACCTCGCGCGTCGAGACATTCGGGTTGAGTGAAGACGTCGACTGGCAGGCGCACGATCTCGACTCAGGTAGTGGGAGAACCAGGTTCAAAGTCCGCCGCCATGGATCGCCGTTCGGCGATTTCGAGGTAGCGCTCCTCGGCGCGCACAACGTGCGCAATGCGCTGGCCGGAATTGCCGTGGCGACAGAGGTTGGTCTCGGTGTGAAGCGGATCGACCAAGGCCTTCGGAGCTTTGCCGGAATCAAGCGCCGGCTCGAGGTCGTCGGGACGGCTGACGGCGTGACCATCTACGACGATTTTGCGCATCACCCCACGGCAATCGCAGAAACCTTAGCCGGGCTGCGCGCCTCTCATCCCGGCGCGCGCATTTGGGCCGTCTTCGAGCCGCGGTCGGCGTCTTCCTGCCGTCGCGTGTTTCAGGAGGATTTTGCCCACGCATTCGCTTCGGCGGACGAAGTCGTCGTCGCGCCGGTGTTTCGCTCGAAGCTTGCGGAGTCAGAACGCTTGTCGGTGCCGCAGCTCGTGCGCGACTTGAACGCGCGCGGTCAGGCGGCACGTGAGGCCGACGCGATCGACGACATCATCGGCGCCATTGTCACGGAGCACCGGCCGGGCGATCTGGTGGTTATCATGTCGAACGGCGGGTTCGGCGGCATTCACCAAAAGCTGTTGCGCGCGCTCGAAACATCAAGAAGCTCTACCACCGAGGACACGGAATGAGGACGGGAGGACACGGCAGGGCATAATAGGCTTTCCGTGACCTCCGCCCGTTGCCTCCGTGACCTCTGTGGTAGCGCTTTTGTCGCAGAGTGATTTTCGCCTCGTGCCTGCAGGCGACTCCGCGCTCATCGTCGAGTTCGAGGCGCGGATCGATCCGGCCGTCAACGCCCGTGCCATCGCACTGGCCGACGCCGTCCGAGCGGCTGCAATCGCCGGTATTCGAGATGTCGTGCCGACCTATCGGTCGGTCGCCGTGTACTTCGACCCGCTGAGCACCAATTACGACGCGCTCGTCGCGAGCCTCGAGCAGAGTGCGGCGCAACCAGTCGTCGAGCCGCCCGATCGGCGTCCGATGCGCATTCCAGTCTGTTACGGCGGCGAACTTGGGCCCGACCTCGCACGCGTCGCCGAATTCGGCCACATGAGCGAAGGCGACGTCGTCGCCCTCCATTCGAGCGCGAGCTATCGCGTGTTCATGCTCGGCTTCGTGCCTGGCTTTGCGTACATGGGGATTGTAGACGCCAGGATCGCCGTGCCGCGGCGCTCCACGCCGCGCGTCCGCGTGGCGCAGGGATCGGTCGGAATCGCCGGGGGCCAAACAGGCATTTATCCGGCCGAAACGCCCGCAGGCTGGCAGCTGATCGGCCGGACTCCGGTCACGTTGTTCGATCTTTCCCGTCCTGAACCATTTCTCTTGAGGGCCGGCGACGCCGTTCAGTTCTATCCGATCGATCGCGGCCAGTTCGATGAGCTGTGGGAAGCCAGTCGCTGACATGGGCTGGCTGCACGTCATCAAGCCTGGGATGCTGACGACGGTTCAGGACCGGGGCCGGTGGGGGCTTCAGTCGCGCGGTGTGCCCGTCGCCGGCCCCATGGATCCCTGCTCGCATCGTCTCGCGAACGCGCTGGCGGGAAATGATGCCGACCAAGCGACCCTCGAGGTGACGCTGGTCGGACCGGAGCTGGAGTTCGACGACGAGCGGCTGGTGGCCGTCGCGGGTGCGGAATTCGAGCTCACGGTCGATGGACGTCCGGCGCCGATGTGCGCGGCGCTTCACGTGGCCAACGGTTCGCGGCTGCGCTTTGGGCGCCGTTCGCGCGGCGCGCGCGCCTACCTGGCGATCGCGGGAGGGATTTCTCTGCCAAAAATCCTCGGGAGTCGCGCCACTCACCTCATCAGCGCAATGGGAGGCTTGGGCGGCCGGGCGCTCAAAGCGGGCGACGAGCTGCCGCTTGGCCAGCCAATACGACCGCCGCGCACATCGAGAGCGATGCCGCGAGAACCTGTTCTGACCATACTCGAAGGGCGCGCGACGGTTCGTGTTTTGCCCGGCCCTCAAGGGGAGTACTTCGCCCCCGGCGCGCTCGACGCGCTGCAGTCGGCGCCGTACAGGATCGCGTCGAGCTCCGATCGGATGGCGTTCCGGCTCGAAGGACCGGCGCTCGCGCATGCACGCGGCGCCGACATTATCTCCGATGCCACGCCACTCGGTGTCTTGCAGGTGCCGGCGTCGGGCCAACCGATTCTGTTGATGGCCGATCGCCAGACAGCCGGTGGCTATCCCAAGATCGCGACCGCGATCAGCGCCGACATCGGCCTGGCGGGGCAGCTCGGACCCGGCGATATGATTTCGTTTGCGGTGTGCTCGCCACGCGAAGCGAT
>QHWL01000594.1 GCA_003222555.1 Acidobacteriota bacterium
CGGTGATGGCCGCGCTTTCCTTTGGTCTGTCGCTCACGCCGATGGACCGCGTCGCACTGTTTCGAAACTGCGCGCTGGTGCAGGCCTTTCCGGTTGTCACGGGCGTCGTGTTGAGCACGGTCCAACGAGGGCGGCTCGATCTCGCCTATGCGCCCTACGGCACGTTTTTCTCGTGGTTTGCGCTGATGGCTTGGGCCGCAACCGCGACCATCCGCCAGGGGGTGAAACGCGGTGCTGATCATCAGTCACAGAGCAAAAGATCGAAACAGGAGCTTACGCGCCGGCGCATGTCTGAAAAGCGCTTGAATCAGATCGCGATGACGGTTGAAGCGGACCGTCTTCCTGACGATCGGCATGATCCCGTCGGTCCGCGCGAGGTCGAACAGCTCGTCAATATCCTCGTCGGTCAGCCGTGACACCACGGCCCGCAACGGATGCTGCGCATCGAACTCGTCGGCGAGCTGATCCCGCCATGCATGTTCGTACGCGGCCAGCGACGCGCCGTCGAGCCGATCATGCTTGAGCCCGTCACTGCCGATCTCGGCCGCGAGGGCGCCGCTCAGAATGCTGTAGTAAATGCCGCCGCCCGTTGTCGGCTTCACCAGCCCGGCGGCGTCGCCGACGACGAGCAAGCGGTCGCCGTACGTGCGCGCGATCGTCCCGAGCGGCAGCAGCTTCTGGCGCGGCGGCAGTGTGTCGTCGACGATGCCCCACCGTTCGGCGACCTGCGCCAACATTCGAGCGTAACAACCCAGGACATCATCGGAGGTCATCACGCCGACGCGCACGTACGGATCGGCGCCGCGCGCGACGGGAACAGCCCACGCGAACCCGTCGGGCGCCACGCTGCGGCCGAAGTGCAGCTCGAGCTCCAACCGGCCCGTCGCGGGAAACTCGCGTTGAGCCGCCGCCGCTGAATCGCGTAGTTTGCGCCGCACGCGAGCACCAGCAGGCGTGCCCGAACCCAGCTCTCCCCTACCAGAGCATAGACGCCGGAGGGATCGATCTCGACCTCCGACACGCGGACGCCGGTCCGCAAGGCGGCGCCGGCGCCAATCGCGCGCTCCGACAGCGCGCGGTCGAACGCGGGGCGATCGATGACGGTCGCCAGCGGCGAGGGTGTCGAATAGGTGACCGTCATGCCTGAAGGCGAAACGAATCGCGCGCTCGTCAACGCGTTCAACGTCGCGTCGCGCGGCAAGTCGAACTCCTCGAAGCTCTCGGCTGCCAGGATGCCGGTGCAGTGCACCGGATCGCCGATTGTCGAATGTTCCTCGCATAGAAGGACACCGGCGCCACGGCACGCGAGACGCTCGGCGGCCATGAGACCTCCGGGGCCTCCGCCGACGATCAGGACGTCGACCGAAGCATCGACACCCAGCTCAGACATGTGCGCTGTCATTATATAAAAGTCGGCTTACGTGAATTACACTTTTCGGCCGCGCGCTTCCCACTCGCCGCGACCCGTAATCCAGAACGACAGAGCAATGAGCTTCAGATCGAGACAGAAGCTCGCGCGTTTGAGATAGAGGAGGTCGAGCCTGAACTTGCTGGCACGCGTGATGTCCCTCGACGCGTACACCTGCGTGAGCCCGGTGAGACCGGGACGTACGCCGTGCCGCCGCTCGTAGCCGGGAATGTCCCGCAGCGGAATCACCCGGCCGTCGCCGCGCACCTCCACCTCGCCCGGCCTTAGCGGTCGAGGGCCGACGAAGCTCATGTCGCCGACAAAGATGTTCCACAGCTGCGGCAGTTCGTCCATCGCCGTGGCGCGCAGGATGCGCCCGACGCGCGTCACCCGCGGGTCGTCCTCGGCTGCTTGAATCGGTCCGGTGAGCGCCTCGGCGTCAGGGCGCATCGACCGGAACTTCAGCGCCTGGAACACGCGGCCGCCGCGCCCGACGCGGTCCTGG
>QHWL01000595.1:0-509 GCA_003222555.1 Acidobacteriota bacterium
TGTGATGAATGTGGTTGACAGGATCATCGAGCCTCACTAAAGTCGCCGAGCGTTGTCGTGACCCTCCTCGCCTCCGTACGTCACGCGTCGTTGGTCTCGAGAGTCAGCGATCGGTCACGATTCGCAAGTCCCCAAACGGTCCCTACCTTGAAGGAGGAGTGCGATGAAACCACGAGTGTTTGCTTTTCTACTATTGGGTGTGGCAATCGCGTTGCCTTTCACCATCCGTGCTGACCAGGAACGGAATCCAACGGATCGCGACGATCGCGATTGTCGTGACAACGATCATCACGAGCACAACGTGAAAACCCCGGTGGGCCTCATCGGCGTGATTCCTGTGCCGGGCAACCCGATTACCAGCGCTGACATCGCGTGGGTCGATCCAGGAACCGAGAGATACTACGTCGCCGATCGATCGAACTTCGGCGTGGACATCATCGACGCCGAGAACGATCTCTTTGTGGCCCGCGTCACGGGCATGGCCGGGCCGTTGACCAGCGGTGGCGGGA
>QHWL01000595.1:622-1159 GCA_003222555.1 Acidobacteriota bacterium
GACCACGATGACGGGTCTGCCCTTCAAGTCGGTCAGCACGGCGATCGCTGCGTGTGACACCAATACCCCACCGGGAAGCCCCTCTAGCTCCACCGGACACTGGTGTGGTCGTGCCGACGAACTCGGGTACGATCCTATCGATCACCTCATTTTGATTGCGAACAACGCGCCCCTCTCTCCGACCAAAATCTGTCCGACGATGACGAATCCCATGGCGCATTGCCCGATCGACCCGTATGCCACCTTCATTTCCTCTAATCCGCCCTATGCGGTTCTCGGTCACATCTCATTCACCGGTGCCACAGGGTTGGAGCAGCCGCTGTGGGACCCCGAACTCCGCAGATTCTGGCTCACCGTGCCGGGTGGAGTGCCAGCGGGCAACCCGTGGGGGGTGCCAGCCGGCAACCCGCTGATCGCGAGGATCGACCCCAAGACCATGATGGCTGAACCCATCGAACCGCCCGGCAAGAAGGCGAAGTCGATTCCGCTCGACTGCGTAGCCCTCACAGGTACTGCCAGCGCGAGCACCGCTGGTAT
>QHWL01000595.1:1184-3887 GCA_003222555.1 Acidobacteriota bacterium
TGTCGGCCTGTGGCTCCCCCATCGCCGTGAATGCGTTGACCGGCGCCAACAAGCTCGTCACGAAGAACGTCGGCGGTGGCGATGAGGTTTGGTACAACTCAGCCGACGGCCGTTTCTTTGTCACAGGGCTCAACACGGCCACGCCGCCGGTGCAGCAACTCGGGGTGATCGATGCCGAACACGGCACGTGGCTCCAGAACGTGTCGGACGCGAGTGGAAAGTTCGCCTCGGGAAAAAATACCTCGGCTTTTCCAGAAAACAATCACATTTTCACCATCGCCCAGATTCCTGCAGCAAA
This sequence comes from Acidobacteriota bacterium, assembly GCA_003222555.1. Classification (GTDB taxonomy): domain Bacteria; phylum Acidobacteriota; class Vicinamibacteria; order Vicinamibacterales; family CAVVIG01; genus JAHFUJ01. Next base: position 1,483 of record QHWL01000595.1, read on the forward strand.
CGCGAATTTCGCGCCACCGCCACTTATGCCTACTCATGGTGACCCGACCAAGGATGTCAGCGTGTGCACGCTGTTTGGCTTCAGAGGCACCGGGTGCATCGCCGTATACACCCACTCTGGCGAAGAAGAAGCTGAGAGGGATGACAAGTAAAACCTGAGCGTGGCTGAGTCTGATGGGCCTGCGCGGCCGTCCGCCGCCAGGCCCACAGTTCATGGCATCGCCGCGGCTCTCGGCCACGGCGACGTCTCTTTTCTGAAGAGCCGCCACAGTTGCCGACTTCAGCCCTTCGAACCGTCCTGTCGGTTATCCCCCACGCCACCAGTCACTGCGAGAGCCAAGTGTCCGGCGCTTCCCTTCGTCGTCTCGCCACCGCGTGCGATCGCTTACGATTGCGAGTCCGCGCTTTCTGCCGCGGCCGGACCTGGTCTCGGACGATCGGGTCGTCAATCGTCAATCGTAGATTGTAGATCTGCTAGGGCCGCAGATGACGACGACGCTCGAGTCGAGAATTGACGATCTGTACAAGGTGCCTCTTGGAGAATTCACCGCCGCGCGCGCAGCCCTTGCGAAAACGTTGAAAGGTGGCGAAGCGCAACAGGTGAAGCGGTTGCAGAAGCCAACAATTGTGCCATGGGCCGCCAATCAGGTGTATTGGAAGGCGCGCGACACATACGATGGCGTGAGGACGAGCGGCGAGCAGTTACGCCGTGCGCAAATCGCCGCGCTGAAGGGACGGCCCGCGGACGTACGGCGCGCGACCGAGGCTCACCGAAAAGCAATCGCCGACGCTGTTTCGATGGCGTCGCGTCTGGCGGCCGACGCCGGGGCGCGCCCGAGCGCCGACGCGCTCGCGCGCACGTTCGAAGCACTGTCTCTCGCACCCGAGCTTCCCGAGCCGCACGGCCGTCTGACGCGACCGCCGCAGCCCGCCGGCTTCGAAGCATTGACCGGCGTCGCTGTTCGCCCGATTACGCGCGCCGATCCGGTCCGTCAGGTCCGGCTTGTCCATCCTGCCTCTGCAAATCTGGCTCAGCTGGACCTGGACGCCATTCGATCGCGTGAACGGGAGGCGCGTTCGGCCGCGGCAGCCGAAGGCCGCCGCCAGCGCGAGCTGGCTGCCGCCGCGCGACGGACGAAGGCTGCAATCAAGAACGCTGAGGCTCGCGTCGAGAAGGCGAGGGACGCCGAGGTCCGAGCCCGCCGGGCGTGGGAGCGAGCGAAGAACGATTTGGATGCGGCCACCCACAACCTGGCCGAGGCGCTCCGCTCTCGTTGAGCGGGAAAAATAGGAACGTTTGAACGCAGAGCTCGCAGAGCTCGCTGAGAAATCCTTGGCATTTCTTCTCTGCGGCCTTCGCGGTCTCTGCGTTGAACGTGATCTCTCCTCGCTCACATGAACAGCGCCTCCTGCAAGCGTGACCCAATTTCCGGCGACAAGGTTCTTCGTGCACGTCCTGCGGCACATTTGACCACGTCGACCCTGTGCGCGCGAGTGTCGTTCGCGCTCACAGGTGTCGGATGTGCGGCATCCAGGATGATTACCTTTTCTGTCCTACTGGCCCGGAGCGACGCACTTGCCGGGTTCGGCATGCGGAATGGCGTGCAGGAACTCATAGATGGCGCGGAGGTCGTGGTCACTCATGTTTCTGAAGACCGGCCACGGCATCACTTGAAGAATCTCGCCGTCGTCAGGGTCGCGACCCGTGCGAATCAACGCGGACAGCGCTCCGGACGGCAGCGACGATCGGTTAGGTGGATAAGATCCCGCGCGTTCACCAACGCGCGCGATCTCGGGATCACCGCTGCGGTGATTTCGTGGTCGTGCGCGGCCGACGCGCGACGGCGTGCGCCCGCAGCGGCGCGCCCGGCATTCTGGCCAGCAGACCTGGAGTCATCTGGGTGACGGCGTCAGCGTGTTTCAGGTACGTCTGAATGGACGCGACGATGACCCGCGCTTCGACTTGAACGAGCTCGATGCCGGCCAGAGAGAAGCCCATCCACGCGTCGATGACGATTCCTTTATCAATGACACGGTCCAGAACATCGATCAGATTCGCTTTGCTTGCGGTTCGTTCAAGGACCATGTCGATCGTATCAAGTTCGGAGGCTCGCCGAGGCTTAGGTGGTGTCGCGCAAAACGGGATTCATAATCACAAGTTTATTGTGCGCCTACCAGACTGAGACGGCAAATACAGATTCCTAAAATGGATGAGCTGATTGGCTGTTCTACGCGAGCATGGCCGTGGTTGCATCGGGTCGCCCCTCGTATCAAGTAGGGTGCAGACAGCACCGGAAGATATATACGTCATTGAAAACGGAGCTCCCGACCGACTTTCCGGCGGCCAGGCGCCGTGGCGCGAAACCCGGCAGGCGAGCGATTCAATATTGAAATCCTTTCCAAGTC
>QHWL01000596.1 GCA_003222555.1 Acidobacteriota bacterium
AAGGGCACCGGGGTAAGGTGCCGGAAATTCGGACAGATCAGGACACCATCACGTTCGTGCTGACCATCACGGTCCGGGAGGGCCGGGAGGGGACGACCGCAAAGCTCGTGCTCCGTTGTGACCGCGATGGCGGAATTCAGGCGTCTATCCGTCCAGCTTCCCTGGGCGATCCGGACCGGGGCACGACGGGGTCGTGATTATAATGGCCGTTCAACTGTGGCCGACGATCGCCTTTCACGACAGATCGCATTCCTAATCGAAGCCGACAAACTCAAGGGAATCA
>QHWL01000597.1 GCA_003222555.1 Acidobacteriota bacterium
AGCACCACTGGCGGCTCGCTGCGGCCACACGGTCCAAACGTAAACCGTTCGAGCGTGGTTCCGTGGTACACCTGGCGCACGCGGAACGCTCCGGCGTCCGCCGACAGCCGCTGCAGGTGGGAGACGTTGTAGCGCGTGCAGGTGAACACCACGCGCGCGGCAGCAATTTTCTTCCGCAGCAGGGCAGGCGGCGAGTGATAGAGGTCCCTCGCATGCGTGCCCAGGCTGTACCGCCGACCGGTCAGGAGATGCACGATGTACGCGAGCGAGCCGGGCTTGTGAACGAAGGCCGCGTGCACATGCGTCACACCGTCCCTTCCCAGCATGCGCGCCAGGCAAGGGGCTTGCGGGAATCGCGCGATCAGATCGCGCTCGCCGGACGTGACGACGCGGAACAGCGTTAATGCGTATGCACGCGGCGAGCGGGCCATCAGCCACGCGTGGTCGGCGAGCACCGTTCCGATGGATGGCGAGAGCGGCTTCGGAAGATATCGGATCGGCGCGCGGATCTCGTCGACCAAGCGGTGCCGGATCCGATCGGTTGGCCGGGCCATCGAGTAGATGCGCAGGTCGAAGCCCTGACGCTCCAGCTCGATGATTTCGTTGATGATGAAGGTTTCGGAGACGCGCGGGAACGATGTAACCAGGTATCCCAGACGGCCGGCCGCGCCGGCGCGTGGGTTGGTCGACGCGACGTGCCGGACCCCGTCGCCGCCGCGGATCGCGCCCGCCACGGAGACCGGTGGCCGATCGTCATGCGACGCTGGTCCTTCCATCAGCGGCCTCTTGATCGAGCCGTTCCCATGCCGGTGCAATCTGCCCTTTTGCCGACCTAGAATCGCCACAAGTAGCCCACCTTGACGAACAACTGCCGGGCCACCGACGTGTCGGCTTCTGCGGTACGGCGCAGCGCCGGCACCGGCCCGGGAAACACCGTCAGATTCTCATGGCGATCCGTGTATCCGAGGTACAGCGCAGTACCTGGATGCACCAGGTACGTGAGCAGCACGTCGGGCGTCCAACTGCGCTCGTGTTCGAGCTTGGCAAGCGCCGGATCGGCAACGAGCGACGCATGGTCCAGGATCGCGCGCAGCGACAGCTGGCGGTTGAACTGATAGTTCAGCTTCATGCGCAGCAGACTGTCGGTGAAGATGCGCGACGAGTCCTCGCGCGTGTCGAGCGTGCTGCGAATGTAGGTCTGTTCGACGCGCAGCCGGCTCGTCGGGTGCAGGGTGAGGGTGACGTCCGCTGTGGTGGCACGCCCTATAAACGGATCGAGCCCGGCCGCGGGCTTGTGATTCACCGCGGTCCCCCACGTGTACTCGGCCGAGACCGCGAGCCACTTGAACCATTCGGTCTCCGCTGACGCGATGGTGGCGTCTGGACGAAACGGATGATCGCGAAAGAGCTCGAAGGCGTCGATGCGCTCGACCTTCACCTGAGTATTGCGCTTCAGCTCGACCTCGAACTCCGCTGCGACTTCCCGGTCCTGCAGACGTCCGTCCGGCCGCCAGTTGAACAGCGTGGACACCTGCGGCCCGTAGTTCACGACCGGTCCAGCGGCGGGTCGCCACCGGTATTTCACCTTCTGATCCGTCTGCCGGTAGCCGACGCGCTTCACGAATCCAAGCGGCGCTGAAAAGCCGGGATCGAAATCCAGGTAGTTTCCGTCGACGTCGAAGTTGCGTCCGTCGCGGCCCACGTGCACGACGGCTGCCGAGCCGCCGACCGGCGATTCATCCAGCTTCGCCGTCCGGCTGCGCGCAAGCTGCCCGGCCACCGACCAGGTAGGCCCGAGGGTCAACCGCCCGTCGATCGCGAACATGCGATTGAAGCTGCCGGCAAATTCGCGGTCCGTGGTGAGGAC
>QHWL01000598.1 GCA_003222555.1 Acidobacteriota bacterium
GCCAGTACGCCTCTTCATTGTTGCGCTGGATGACGCGCCCGATCGCGACACTCCACGTCTTCGTCACGTCGCTCCTGAAACGAAGACTCCGGAAAGGGATGGCGATTCGCACCACGTAGCCGTCGGGGGTCAGTCTGCCCTCGGATGACCACACGGTGTCGAAGCTCAAGTCGTCTTTTTGTCCCTCAGTGAGAACCGCGTCCCGCTGAACGCCGAGAGGGTTCACGGCAAACATGTAGGCGTGCACTCCGTCTAGAAAGGTGTCGAGATAGAGCGCAACGTAGTCGTCCGTGTCGATCTCTTCGCGCCGGGCGATCCGGGCCCTCACCTCTGCGGGATTGTCCTTACAAACGACCATCACGTAGAAGGTCTGAGCGTCGTAGCTCAGATAAGCCACGGTGGGTTGACTGACCGGTACACCATCGCCCGGGTCGCGCTGGCGGAAGTCCGCCACCCGCGGCGGTGGATCGCCAGCCAGGAACTCCTCCAGTCGCGGCGCCCGCTCAACCCGCGGAATGATCGGGCCCGCTTCCGTGGCCTGCGCCGAGAGACGCTCGGGCCAGAGGACGAACAGCGTCAGCGCGCATTGTGCATATCTGAATGGGCAGATCTTCGACACCACGGCGTCGTCACCTCGTTCTCTTCTTCCGCGGGGCAGCTCGCGAGAACCGCGACCAGCACGTAACCGCCTTGGCAGGTTCGAGCACGTTGACCGAATGCCCCAGCAGCCGCAGATGCCGCGCGACCACCATCGGCAGACGCTCGCCGCGGTACTGCTCCGCCACGATGAAGCAGAAATGCACTCGGCCTCTTGTGGGACTGACAAAAAACAACCTGAGAGACCGAAAGACCTTCGAAGGCCTAAGAAGGATCTAAGTGGTAGGAAAAGACCTTCGAAGGCCTAAGAAGGACCTAAATGGTATGAACGGACAATAAATGACCTATAAATGAAACATAAATGGACTGCCGTGAGCTCAAGACCTAGGAAAGGGTGGGCCCGTAGGTCTCTGGGGCGCGTCTAGACGAGGCCCTGTGTCGGCTGCGATTCTCGACGGACTGGAGTCAGAACACGAGCTTCAGACCGATCTGCAGTTCCCGCATCGGTTTTCTCGTGCTGGTGATCGAGCCGTAAAGCTGGCTGCTCAATGTCGTGCTCGGGTCGTTCCAGATCGGATTGTTCAGCACGTTGAACGCCTCGAGCCGGAATTGCAGGTACTTGGTGCCCAAGCGGAAGTTCCTGATGATCGACGCATCCACGTTGAGGATGCCGGGGCCGAAGAATGTGTTGCGGCCAGCGTTGCCCCAGGTGCCCGACGGCTCCAGCACGAACGCGTCGGTGTTGAACCATCGCGCGATCGATCGCTCGTCGCTCGGCAAGATCGGAC
>QHWL01000572.1 GCA_003222555.1 Acidobacteriota bacterium
CGCAATCGGTTGCTCGAACAAGCGCACCGCGAAATCGATGTCCAGGTCAGGATTGCCGAGCGCGAGCTCGTGAGCCACGCCGCGGACCTCGCGGTCGGCGTTGCGGCCGAACGGATCAAGAAGAAGATTACCGACGATGATCACAAGCGATTGATCGATCGTTACGTGGAACAGCTGAAATGACCAATAGGACCGCAGCCAATCGTTACGCTCGAGCGCTTCTCGACGTGGCCGTCAAAGAGGCGAAGGGAGCGTCCGCAGCAAGCGACACTCTTCGGCGGATCGAGCAGCAGCTCGCCGCCTTTGCCGAGCTGTTCAATCAGCACCCGACGCTCGGGAAGGTCCTGCTCAATCCGGCGGTGCCCGTGCCGCAGAAGCGCGCGGCCGTCATCGCGTTGACCGACCGCGCGCAGGCCCTGCCGATCGTCGCCAAGCTGCTCGTCGTCCTCGCGGAGCGCGATCGGCTGGTCCTGGTTCCCGATCTGCTCGCCCAGTATCGCGAGCGGCTGCTGGATTATCAAAACGTCGTGCGCGCGGAAGTGACGACGGCGACGCCGCTCGGGACCGATCGCGCGGATGCGATTGAAGCGAGCCTGGCGCGTGTGACCGGCCGAACGGTCAGGTTGTCGACCGCCGTCGACCCGGCCATCATCGGCGGCGTCGTCGCCCGCATCGGCAGCACGATTTACGACGGCAGCGTCACCCGGCAGTTGCAGAAGATGAAGGCACGCCTGGTCGAAGGCGTCTAACTTGGCGGGATCGGATTCGGGATTTGGGATTTGGGATTTGGGGTTCGCCTAGACTAAGACTAGGCCACGGAACAAATCCCGAATCCCGAGTCCCAAATCCCGACCAGCGTAAGAGAGAGAAGATGGACATCAAAGCCGACGAAATTTCCAAGATCATCCGCGAACAGATCGGCAGCTACGCAGTGGACGTGGACGTGGCCGAGGTGGGAAGCATCATCTCGATCGGCGACGGCATCGCGCGCGTGCACGGCGTCGAGAACGCGATGGCCGGCGAGATGCTCGAGTTCCCTCACGGCGTGTTCGGCATTGCGCTGAACCTGGAGGAAGAGAGCGTCGGCTGCGTGCTCCTTGGCGAGTTCAGGGAAATCAAGGAAGGCGACCTCGTCAAACGCACCGGTCGCATCATCTCGGTGCCTGTCGGCGAGGAGCTGCTCGGGCGGGTCGTGAACGCGCTCGGTCAGCCGATCGACGGCAAGGGCCCGGTGGTGAGCCAGCAGACCGCGCCGATCGAGCGCCTGGCGCCGGGCGTGGTCGACCGGCAGCCCGTGAAGGAGCCGCTGCAGACCGGGTTGAAGGCGATCGATGCGATGGTGCCGATCGGCCGAGGCCAGCGCGAGCTCATCATCGGCGACCGACAGACCGGAAAGACGGCTGTCGCGCTCGACACGATCCTCAATCAGAAGGACACGGGCGTCATCTGCATCTACAGCGCGATAGGCCAGAAACAGTCGACCGTCGCGCAGGTCGTGAGAACACTCGAGGACGCCGACGCGATGCGGTACACGATCGTGGTGGCCGCGACCGCGTCCGATCCGGCGCCGCTTCTGTATATCAGCCCGTATTCCGCTTGCACGTTCGGCGAGTACTTCCGCGACAGCGGCCGCCACGCGCTCGTGGTGTACGACGACCTCTCGAAGCACGCGCAGGCTTACCGCGAAATCTCGCTTCTGCTCCGGCGCCCGCCCGGCCGGGAGGCCTACCCGGGCGACGTGTTCTATTTGCACTCGCGTCTGCTCGAGCGCGCGGCCAAGCTGAAGAACGACCTGGGCGGCGGCTCGTTGACGGCGCTCCCGATCATCGAAACGCAGGCGGGCGATCTGTCCGCGTACATTCCGACCAACGTCATCTCCATCACCGACGGCCAGATCTTCCTCGAGTCCGATTTGTTCCATCAGGGCGTCCGGCCGGCCATCAACGTCGGCAACTCGGTCTCGCGTGTCGGCGGCTCGGCTCAAATCAAAGCGATGCGACAGGTCGCCGGCACGCTTCGGCTCGACCTGGCCCAGTACCGCGACCTGGCGGCGTTCGCGCAGTTTGGCAGCGATTTGGACAAGTCTACGCAGGCGCAGCTCAGTCGGGGCGCGCGTCTTGTGGAGATCTTGAAGCAGCCCCAATACGAACCGCTGCCGGTCGAACGTCAGGTGGCCATCATCTATGCCGGCACCAACGGGTATCTCGACGACGTCCCGGTATCGGACCTCCGCGTGTTCGAGATCGAACTGTACAAGTTCGTCGAGACGCGTCACCCGAACCTGTTCCGGGCGCTTGCGGAGAAGAAGCAGCTGGACGATCAATTGAGGGCCGCCCTCGACGGCGCCATCAGGGAGTTCGCAGTGGAGTTCGCCTCGAGGAAGGCAACAACAGCGTGACAACGATCAACGCAGAGCCCGCAGAGGCTCGCAGAGAAACTTACGCTTCAATGCAACCACGAAAACACGAAACCAACCTCTTGTTCTTCTTCGTGCCTTCGTGGTTTCGTGG
>QHWL01000573.1:0-2147 GCA_003222555.1 Acidobacteriota bacterium
AATTTCCCACTGATGGGCGGGTGGTAAATGATTTGAACCTGGTTGCCGTCCGGATCGCGAAGGTAACAGGACCTGGCGCCGTCGCGATGCGTCCGCGGCCTCGCGTCGAGCGTAATGCCGCGGCTTTCGAGAAATGCCGCCCACCGGTCGACATCGTCGGCCGATCTCACAAGCACGCCGAGATGATCGAGCGGCGACGCGCCAGACGGATCGCCACCCGGGCGGCTTGTCGCGGGTCCGCTCCAACGGTGCAGCGCCAGGTTGTCGTGTCCCGACGACAGGTACACGTTGTCCGCATCGGGCTCCCATTCGACCTCGAACCCGAGCAGATCGACGTAGAAGCGCTTCATGGCATCCAGCTCGCGGGCGTTGAGCGCCAGGTGGCGAAGACCGGCGTGGGTGGGACGATCCAGTGGACGATCCATCAATTTACAAGTTACACGTTACAATGGGGATCTCGGAATCAAATTGTAAGGTCCGCATTGTAGATTGTAAATTGACCTATGCCACGTAAGTCGGTCGCCAAGGCGCGGTGCGCGCTCTGCGGCGCGAAGGAAGTATCCGAGCCGAGGGGCGAGGAGAAGTACTGCCGCGACTGCTGGGACAAGAAGATCGCGGTCGAGGAAATCGTCGCGCGCGAGTTCGCGCTCAAACGCTACATCCGCGCCCACAGCGCGGAGAAATATCTGATCTACCACTCGACGATCAAGCGGCCGTGCGGCCAGCTCATCGTCGTCGACGATGGCTACGACCTGTTCTTGACGCTGATGCTCTACCCGAACTTCGCGTGGGAGGAGCCCGCCTACCATCTCGAAGGCGATCCCGAGGGGCGGCTCTTCTCGGAAATCCTCGTCGACGTCGTCGCCGCCGAGGTTATCGAGCCGTGGGGCGGCGGCAAGTGGCACATGGAGATCTTCCGTTCGATCAACCCGGAGCCCGAGGACTGGAACGGGGAGATGTGAAGGTAAAAGGTAAAAGGCAGACGGTAGAAGGCAAAAGGCAACGGTTTTGCCTTTTTCCTTTTTCCCTTATAATTCCTCCTTAGTTTTCGTCCATTCCAGGGAGGATTGTCATGAACCGCGCGCGCTTCGTTTTCGCCGCTGCGCTCGTCGGCGCCGGCCTCGCCGGCCCCGTGCTCGCCCAGACGCCCCCGGCTCCGCAGCTGACGCCGCTGTTAGCCGGCAGGAACATCAAGCCGCCGCTCAAAGGGATCGCGGCCGTCGATTTCGCCAAGCCGACTAGATCAAGGCAAGGGGACATGGTCATCGAGAAGATTCAGGTCAAGAACATGTCGACTGCGCCGATCGCGCGCCTGACCATCGACGAAACCTGGTATGACAAGGGTGGCGCGACCATCGGAGGCGGCAAGGGCATCTTGAAGGGGCTGCTTCAGCCGGGAGAGATTCAGACGGTCACGGTCGAATCGCCGTACAACGCGAAGATGAGCGCCAACCAGTACCGTTTCAGCCACGCCAATGGCGGCGTCACCCCCAAACAAGTGAACAAGCTTGAGGGAGACACCAAGGAGCCGGCGGAAAAACCGGCGGCCGCGAAGCCGGCGCCAAAGCCAAAGAAGTAAGGCGGAAGTAGCGCGGACTCTATTGGCTCCGCCGCCCCCTACTCGATCTTTTCGAACCGGATGTCCCCCGCGCGCTTGGGAAGCGTCACGAGCTGATAGGGCGACGTGATTATCTGCGCGGTGATCGACCCGGCTGGCGGCCGCGTCTCGCGATACTGCACGACGAGCGCGCCGCGATCCTCACGTGTGCCCACGAGTTGAACGCCGAAACCGGCGGTCGGGCGACCGCCCAGAAACACGCCGACCACCATATCGTGCGCGAAATCCACGGCCGGCGGTTCGCGGTCCCAGGAGTGTTGGCGCCACACTTTCGCCCATTCCTCGGCCGAGCGCGCGGTAACTTGGCGCGGCTCCTCGATCTGACTCTGCATTCCCGCGTCGATTGTCTTCATCGGGATGGCCGGGGCCGGCCCCTGCAGCAACGCGAAGCACAGAAACAGCAGCATTCAGGCTCTCACCGCGGCACTGCCTGCGCCGGCACGACCGTGAACTGTACCTCGCGACCGGCCGTTGCTCCCTGCCCCAGGCGCGATCGCGCCTCGACCTTCAGCACATACGAACCGGGCGG
>QHWL01000573.1:2229-5522 GCA_003222555.1 Acidobacteriota bacterium
CCCTCGTCTGACGTGACCGTCGAAGTGATGTCCACCTTGTGAGGAGACGCCGCCTCGTTGTCGTACACCTCGGCGAACAGGGCGATCTCGTCGTCCCGCGAAAAGGTTCGCGACCCGGCCGGCGGACCCGGCAGCACCGTCTTGAGCAGTTCGTCGGGGCGCGGCGTGAGCTCCGCCGCACCGGCCCTCGACGTCAACGCGAGCCCGCTCATGACGAGCGGACCCTTGTAGAAGTCGGGTACCTCGAGATCGTAGAGCACCGATCCAATCGAGCCGGCGCTCGAATCGCGGGCAGCGAACCGCAGCTGGTAGCGTCCGGGCGGAATGTCGAGGCGGCTGAGAACTCTGACGCCCGACTGTTCCACGCGCGACCGGGTTTCCGGCCGGAAATTGAGCGTCAACGAATCCGTGCTGCCGCCGCGAACCTTTCCCTTCGCGTCGATCGCGAGATAGGAAACCTCTACTTTGTCGTTCGCGTCCAGTTTGAGATCGCGTCCCCGTATCTCGGTGCCGACGAGCACCGAGGCGTTCGACTCGGTTCCCTTGAACGGCGCCGCAAAGACGTGCATCGTGACCCCGCTCACCGGCAGCGGACTGTTCAGGGCGTCGCGGACTTCGGGGCTCGGCTGGTTGCTCGCAGGGGCGGCCGGCGCGATGGGCGCCTTCCCTCTGGGATTCGCATAGCCGCGGCGCGCGCGTGCGACCGTCAGGCCCGGACGCGTCACGCGCACGTCGATCCGATGGAATTTGCCGTCGCGCTTGGGGTTTGGCGGATAGTATGCCAGCACGTAGTACGAGCTGTTGTCTCGGACAATCCGGTCGTAGGCGGTCGAGAAATCGTTCCTGTTGACGACGGCGAACCCGCCGGTCTCATCCGAGAGGACGCGCAAGCTGTCCTGCGACAGCTGGATTTCCCTTCGAAACGACGACTGGCCGATGCCAAGCGACGTGTCGTCGGGGAACGATTGGACCTCGATCGACTCGTCGCCGAGATCGGTGAGCCCGCGCGGATCGATGCCGTAGATGGTGACGTTCGACTTGGTCGCCGCAGCGATGGTGTCGCGCGTATCGTCGAGGATGGTCGACGCCGATCTGTTGTTGAACACGTCGGTAATGTCGTAGTCGATCCCCTCGCTGACGAAAAGAATCGTCTTGCGGCGTCCCCGAACATTGCCGAACCAGTCGGCGACATCTTTCAGCTCCCGCAGCGTCGACCTCGCATTGAAGCCGCGCTCCGCCTCTTCCGGGTCGTTCACCGGACTGCCGGCCTGGCGCATGCCCAGGCTCTGCTGGCGGTAGTATTCGTCTGTTCGCGTCACGGTCGCCGACGCCACCTTCCGGCCCATGACCCTGTTGACCGCTGCCAGGAGCAGCCGCTTGCTGCCCGTGAACTCCTGGCTCGCGTCGGACGGCCCGCTGGTGTGGACGACGGCCATCAGATCGTTGGCGCCGAGATGGCGCTCGATGAACTGCCTGCCGGCGGCCTTGACCCGCTGCGATCGCCCGAACGTGGTGTGGAGATCGTCCAGCACCATCACGTAAATGCGGCCGTCGAAGGGCTGAGCGTTGGTCTTCACGTCCGGCTCGATCGGCTGGCTCGCGAAGAGCGGCCGGTTGGCACGCTCGGTCGGGATGTCGATGATCGAAAAAGTGGTAATCGTCTGCGGCTTGCCGTCCTCGAGCACCTGAAAATCTTCCTTCTTCAGGTCGCGGACGAAGGTTCCGCGCTGATCGGTGACGATGGCATCGACCTCGACGTAGTCGACCTCGACCTTGAAGGTCGGCTGCTGGGGGGCCGGCGGTTGCGTCTGCCCGGCGCCGAGCGTCGCGCCGGCCGAGAGGATGAACAGCGCTGCTATTCGTGTATGTAACTTCATTGCACCAACTCACTCACGAGCTCACAGGGCCACGATGCGGGCAAAGACGACTGTCAGCCGATTATAGTCTGCCGGCTCAAATCTTTATGTCGTGTTTCCGCTCTTTATGACTTGTTCCACGTCAAAGGCTCCCGGAGGCTCGAGCAGGCTATACTTGGTGGGATGAGCCGGGATCGGGAGGCCGCCGAAGTCCAGACGCCTGCCTCGGAACCAGCAGTTGCAAAATTGGATATCATCGCTGTGCAAGCAGCGCTCAAGGCCGACGGCATCGATGCGTGGCTTCTGTACGATTTCCGCGGTCTCAATCCGATCGCCTGCGACTTCACCGGCGTCGGCCGGCAGGGCGGGCATCTGGCAACGAGGCGCTGGTACTATCTGATTCCGGCCGCCGGCGAGCCGCGCGGTCTGGTGCATTCGATCGAGCGCGAGACGCTCGCGCATTTGCCTGGCGCGGCCGACCGCTATTCAGGTAGAAACGAGCTCGAAGGAAACCTTGGGCGGCTGCTTGCCGGCGCGCGGCGCGTCGCGATGGAATATTCGGCCAAATGTGCCATCCCCTACATTTCGCGAGTCGATGCGGGGACCGTCGAGCTCGTCCGCCAGTTCGGGGTCGAGGTCGTTTCGTCGGGCGATCTCGTCCAGCGGTTCGTGGCGAGCTGGGACGCCGCCGCGATCGGGACGCACGAGCGGGCGTCGGAAAAGCTCCACCGCATCAAGGATCGCGCCTTCGGCGTCATTGGTCAGCGAATCGGCGCCGGCACGCCGATGACCGAGTACGACATCCAGCAGCTGATGGCCGGATGGTTTCGCGAGGATCGGATCCGAACGTGTCGGCGGCGGCCAACGCCGGCAATCCGCATTATCTGCCGACGCCGTCGGCGCACCGCCCGATCCGGAAGGGCGAGGTCGTGCTGATCGACCTCTGGGGCAAGCTCGATCGACCCGGCGCGGTGTTTGCCGACATCACCTGGATGGGATACACGGGCCGTCGTGTTCCCCCCCGGTATGTCGAGGCGTTCGCTGCGGTGTCGGGTGCGCGCGACGCCGCCGTTCACCTGGTGCGCCAGGCGGCGGGCGAAGGTCGCGAGCTCCGCGGATGGGAGGTCGATCGCGCGGCGTCGGCGGTGCTCGGTGAGGCCGGCTACGGCGACCATATCCTGCATCGGACGGGTCACAGCCTCGGCGAATCGGTTCACGGCAACGGCGTCAACATGGACGATTACGAGACACACGACGATCGGCGTCTTCTTCCCGGAACGGGTTTTACGGTCGAACCCGGCGTATACTTTGACGACTTCGGCGTCCGAAGCGAAATCAACATGATCGTGCGCAGTCACGATGCGGTGGTCACGGGGCCGCTGCAGACGGAGATTCTGGCGCTCCTTTAGGAGGATCTCGATGTCAACACGCAAGACC
>QHWL01000575.1 GCA_003222555.1 Acidobacteriota bacterium
GGCCGTGCCAGCGTCGAGTCCCGTTTCGGCGGCCAGCGGATGATGAACCAGCCCGACGACTCGCAGCCGTGCCGCTTCGCGCTCGATTTCGGCCGGGAGAGCTCCCAACGCGAGTCCATCGACCAGCACCGTCGTGTCCTCGGCGATGGCCCCGAGCACGCCAGCCGCGTGGTCGCGGGCGGCCGGTGTGGGAAGCGGAAAACTGCCGTCGAGCTCTCGCACGACGACGGACCAGCCGCGGTCGGCGAGTTCAATGGCCATGCGCCGGTCGTACCCGTAGCCGCCGGTCAGGGTGTCAAGGGACCCAGGAACGATCAAGACGAGCGAGGTCATTTTTTTACTTGCGCCGGGGCCCCACCCCCGGCGCGAACTGACGCTGACGCCTCGCCTCGGATTCACCTGTCCTCGGCTCGGCATAGCCGCAGGCGCTCACTTTATTCACTGGCGCCGGGCGAGCCGGCGCGCTCTCCATAAAATGCAACCACGACAACACGAGGCACGAAGAACGCCTTTGTTATTTTTCGTGTTTTCGCGTCTCCGTGGCTGCATATTGTCCGCCAACTGGCGCGTCGAAGGTTGCCCACGCAATGTGCGACTCATGCAACGTGACGCGCACGCTCTCCACCTCGCGCGCGGACGGTCCCAGGTCGCCGCGACGAATCGCCGCCACGATCCCATCGAACACCACGCGGGCAAGACACTCGGTCGTGGTGTTACGCCCTTTGAGCGCCGGGGCTTCGTCCAGGTTGCGGTAGTTGAGCTCCGCCAGGACGGCGCGCAGCGCGTCGGCCGCACGGCCAATGTCGACCACGATGCCGTCGGCATCGAGCGCAGGCCGCCGGAACTCGGCGTCGACGATGTAGGTCGCGCCGTGCAGCCGCTGCGCCGGCCCGAATACCTCACCACTCAGGCTGTGCGCGCTCATGAAGTGATCGCGCACGGAAACGCTGTACATCGCGCATGCTCCTCAAAGAACGAGAGCATTCTAGGGTGCTCTCTTTTTCAAGCACTCGAGGTGCTCGTTTTTGTAAAGCACTTCAGAGTGCTGCCGGATATCGGATGCGATGGCACAATGTGTCGCCGGGGCGGGCGGCGAGCTCGGCCATCACTCGCGGCAACGCTTCGAAGTCGGTCTCGCCTGTGATCAACACGTCGAGCGCCGGATCGGCAAGCAATGCGAGCGCGAGCTGCATCCGCCGGCGCGTGTCCCAGCGCGCGCGCTGCGATTGCGCCACGCTGCCAACCTGCGACGATCTCAGCGTCAGTCGCCGCGTATGAAAAGCTTCGCCAAGCGCGATTGATACGGCCTGATCGCCGTACCTCCGCGACCGTCGCCTCGAAGCTCGCGACTCGGAGCGCGAGTTCGAGGCCGGCAGGCGAGCCGCTCGAGTGAATCACGACGTCCGCCCCCTCAGAGACCGTGTCGGGCCGGGCGAAACGCACGCCGACCGCGCGCGCGATCGCTGCCCGGTGCGGGTTGACGTCGACCAGCTCGACGTCGCAGCCCGGAATGCGCCCTGCGAGCCACGCGACCAGGCAGCCGACGGTTCCGGCGCCGACGATGGCGATGCGATCGCCGATCTGGGGCCCCGCATCCCACAACCCGTTGATGGCCGTCTCGAGGTTGGCGGCCAGCACGGCGCGGCCCGGCGGCACCGCGTCGGGCACCACGTACACCGACGAAGCGGGAACGACGTAGCGCGTCTGGTGCGGGTGCAACACAAAGACGCAGCGATTCTCCAGTTCGCGCGGGCCGCGCTCCACCATCCCGACGCTGGCGTAGCCATATTTGATCGGTGCCGGAAACTCGCCCGCCTGAAAAGGCGCCCGCATACGCCCATACTCGCTGACCGGCACACGCCCCTGAAAGACGAGCGCCTCTGTTCCACGGCTGATACCGCTGTACAGCGTTCGAACCACGACCTCGCCCGCCGCCGGCGCCGGCAGCGGTTCGACTCGGACCTCTCCCCGTCCTGGAGCCTTGATCCAGAACGCCTGTGTTTCCTCAGCCATACGTGCCCAATTCTGGAATTTTCCGCGGCGGGTTACAATTCAAGAGCATCCGAGGACAATGATCGGTCTTCGCTGGCAGCTTCCGGACGCTCCTCTGCGCGCGAGCGTTGTCACCGCCAAGGTGTTCGGTCTTGTCGCGGTCGTGGTGCTCGCGTCGATGATACGTGCCGGCCTGCACCTGGGCCAGCTGTACCCCTTGAAGGCCGGTGGCATCTTCATGGGGGTCATGTTGATCGCAATCGGCTTCCTTCGCGAGCATCATCCGTTCGCGTGCTTCGGTCCAGCGAACGAGGCGAACCAAAGCTGCCGGTCGTGGCCGCAAGCGCCGCCGCCGCGACTCTCGTGGTGACGGTGCTCGACGCCGCAGACGGGTGGTTCGCGCGCCGCAGCCGTATGGCGAGCGATTTCGGGGCTCGCTTCGACATGGAAACCGACGCGTTGCTGGTGCTCGCGCTGGCGATCCTCGTGTGGCAGTACGGCAAGGCCGGGGCGTGGGTCCTCCTGTGCGGGATGCTGCGATACCTGTTCGTCGCGGCCGGCTACATGTGGTCCTGGCTTCAGCGTCCGCTGCCGCCGAGTCGTCGGAGGCAGACGATCTGCATCGTCCAGGTGGTCAGTCTGAGCGTCGTCATCGTGCCGTTGATCGAGCCCCCTGTCAGTAGCGTGATAGCCGCCGTGGCGCTTTCGGCGCTTTGCTACTCGTTCCTCATCGACGTCGTTTGGCTGTGGCGGCACGCCGGGCGTCTCGTTCGTGACGAATTCGACTGACGACAGCTCGCACCCGAGTCGACCGGCACGCCTCGGATGATGTGCCCAGGCACAAGACACGCGATCGTAGGAGGACATGGCTGGAGTGTCAAACCGAAGCGGACGATGGCGCTGGACAGCGCTCGCGGCCGCGCTCGTCGTTCTCGATGCGTCGCTCACGTTCAACAACCTCTGGCCGACACCGGGCGTGAGCTGGAACGGTGAGCTGTCAGTCGAGCTCGCCGTGTGCGTGCTCGCCATGGCGTTCGGGAGCCGCTGGTTCGGACCGCCGTCGCGGCCGATGCTCGGGCTCGTGGCGGCGCTGTGGGTTCTTCTCGTCGTCGGCCGGTACGGGGAGGTCACCGCCCCCGCCCTCTACGGCCGTCAAATCAACCTGTACTGGGACGCACGGCACGTATCGGCCGTGGCCGCGATGCTCGTCCGCGTCGCGTCGGTCTGGGCGATCTTCCTCGCGCTCGCGGCGGCTGCGCTGATTCCGTTTCTGCTTCATGCCGTGCTGCGATGGGCATTCGGCCGCGTGACCGACGCGATGGGTCGCTTGCGCGAGCGGCGCGCGCTCGTACTCCTGGCCAGTGTCGCCGTGCTGTGGTTCGTCGGTCAACGGCTCGATAACCGCTTTCCGGCTGTGCCGCGTTTTTCGACGCCGGTCACTCAGACCTACGCGCGGCAGGCTCGCCTCCTTGCCCGCGAACTGGCGTCCCGCGGTGCGGTCACGCTCGGCCCGGGTCCTTCCTTTGATTCCGATCTCGCACGCGTCAGAGGCGCCGACGTTTTCCTGATCTTCGTCGAATCGTACGGGGCGGTGAGCTTCGACCGCCCGGAGTTCGCCGACAGGCTTGCGGCAAGTCGTGCGCGGCTGGAAGCCGACATTCGCGCGACAGGACGCGGGGTGGTGTCGGCCTATGTCGAGTCGCCCACCTTCGGCGGCGCCTCGTGGCTGGCCCACGTCAGCCTGATGTCGGGTATCGAAGCCCGAGACGAGGATACGAACGTGCTGTTGATGTCGCAAAAGCGCGACACTCTGGTGACCACGTTCGCGCGTCATGGCTATCGGACGGTGGCGGTCATGCCCGGTCTGCAAGAGGACTGGCCGGAGGGCGGCTTCTACGGATTCGACGACATCTATGGCAACAAGCGACTGGAGTACGACGGACCACCGTTCGGATGGTGGAGTATTCCGGATCAATTTACGATCGCGCGCCTGGACGCGCTCGAGGTCGCGCGGCAGGCCCGGCCGCCGGTGTTCGTCTTTTTTCCGACGATCGGTACGCACACGCCGTTCACCCCGACGGCTCCCTACCAGCCCGATTGGGCACGCGTGCTGACGAAGCGGCCCTACGATCAAACGGATGTGGATCGCGCGTGGGACCAGGTGCCCGACTGGCTGAATCTCGGACCGAGCTACGTGCAGGCCCTGTCCTATGCCTACACCTCCCTCGGCGGATATCTTCGCCTGCGCGGCGATCGCGACTTCATCATGATCCTCATCGGCGACCATCAACCGCCGGCGGCCGTCAGTGGCGGGCTCGCGCCGTGGGACGTGCCCGTACACGTCATCGCGAGCCGGAAGGACACGCTCGTGCGGCTGCGTGCGCACGGCTTTCGCAGCGGGCTGTCACCCGCACATCCGGTGGTGACCCGCATGCACCAGCTCCTGCCTGTCCTGCTCGATGCATTCGGCGAGCCCGAGAAATCCACACAACCGGTATTCCAAGCCGAGTCGAAGGCTCGACTGCGCGATTAGGCGCAGATACCGTACGTAGTGTCCGCCTTCAGAGTCTGTGAACCAATCACGTTCAACGCAGAGGCCGCCGAGGCCGCAGAGAAGAAATGCTTTTCTCCGCGTGCTCTGCGAGCTCTGCGTTCAAACGTCGTATTTTTTCACAGGCTCTTCAGGCGGACCGTCCAGGCATAGTGTCGAACCTGGACACGAAATCTTCCGGTTCATGTCACCAACGCCGGCCTTCGGAACCGCCTCACAACAGTGATCGGCGTAGATTACGCCTTCTCGCGCGTCAAGCCAAGCCGGGCCGCAAATCTTGACAGCGCGCGACCCCACCGGTATATAGGTTCGTTTTGCAAGCCGATCGGCCGTTTCGGCGACGCACTCACAACCCGTAGCCGCGCCAACACCAGGAGGGTCGGATGCTCACGAGAAATAGACACCTGCTAAGCGCCTCGATCGCTGCATCCATCGCCG
>QHWL01000576.1 GCA_003222555.1 Acidobacteriota bacterium
TGACGGAGTGCAAATTGCGATGAAGGATATGCGGCAGTTGGGCGAGATTGAGGCCGCCGATCTGCGGTTCGTGCTCGATCAGCTCGAACGACTCGATAAGTCGGCCAAGTCGTTGGTGTTTTTTCGACGACTCGATTTCAGTCGGATTGCGGCGGTTGGCCATTCACTCGGCGGGATGGCCGCCATTCGCGCATGTCAACTGGACACGCGAATTAAGGCGTGTGTGAATCAGGACGGCGGCACGCCTGACGGCGTGTTTCTTCAATACCCGGCCGCCAAGCCACTGAAACAACCGTTTCTGTTCATCGAGGCCACTCCGGCGATCACGTTCACTGATCAACAGCTCGCTGAACGAGGGATTACGCGCGCCGACTGGGATAGAAACGCACAAGCGGTTGCCGACGCTCAGGAGCGGCAATTTCGCGACAGCCTTGGTGGCAGCTACAAGGTTCAAGTCCGAGCGCCTGGCATGAACCACATGAGTTTTGGCGACGCGCTACTATTAGCGACCACTCCTGAGGCACGGCAGCGAGCCCTTCACAACATGCTTCTGACCATGGACGTGACGCGCGCGTTCCTGGATAAGGTTCTGAAGAGCGAAGCGCAAACGTTGTTGGACCAGCCAAACCAGCCCGCGTCCGAAATCAAGGTCGAGGTCTTCGGAGCCCGCAGGTAGCTTCGAACGACGCGCATCGAGTGAGTCGACTACTCACGAGTGGTCGCCTACAGCCGACCGATTTGCTGGTTGCCGGATCAGAATGGAGATCGGCGTTTCGCGCGACGCTGACACAGTCATCACTCAAGGCGAAGTGTCATCCTCGTGAGATCGATCGTCAAAGCTGGAGGATTGTATCACCAGATCGCGGCCGGCATTGCCAACGCAACACTCGCCACCGATTCCGGTGATGCGTTGAAGGGAGGGCCCGGATTTCCGATTTGGCCGTGGTACCGTACTCGCTGGATCACTCGTCGCGCCCTGATTCTCATGGGTCCCGACGCGAGGAACCCGCCACGGAGGATGACACCCTGTGGGTGAATTACACCACGAGCCTTTTCAGTTCACTTTCAACGGTTTTCTGAAAGTCGCGTTTCAGGGATCGCGCGTCACCTCAGACGCCGGCCTGATTCTGGTTCGTGAGTTGGATGAACGCCTCGGGCTGGAGACGCTAATCACCGCGCATCTGAGTGACTGCCGACTGGGATTGAACACGCAGTTCCGGTTGGCCGATCTGCTGCGGCAGTCCGTGTACAGCCGCTTGGCCGGCTACGAGGACCTCAACGACGCGGCGCGCCTCTCGACCGATCCAACGTTTCGTTTGATCGGGTCGCCGAAGATGTGGGATCGCGGTGCGGCGCTGACCTCGACGTTGCATTGGTTCGAGACCGAGCTGCTGACCCGCGAGGAAAACCTCGTTGGGTTGATGGCTGTGAACCGCGACGTGATTGGGCAGGCCGAGACGTTGGACCGATCCGACCGCACGGTGCTCGACATGGACTCCAGCGAGAGCCCAGTGCATGGGCAGCAGGAAGGCAGCGCCTACAACGGGCACTTCGAGTCGGTCTGCTACCACCCTCTGTTTCTGTTCAACGATCACGGAGACTGCCTGGCGGCAAAGCTGAGATCGGGCAACGTCCACAGCGGTGACGACTGGGACGAGTTGCTCCTGCCGGAGATTGAACGGCAGCAGGCGGAGGGCAAGAGTGTGGCTTTCCGCGCCGACGCCGCCTTCGCGAAACCGGACATCTACGAGGCGCTGGAGACACGCGGCGTCCAGTACGCGATCCGCATCCCGGCCAACGAGAATCTGGAGTGGGAGATCGCCGACCTCCTGTTTCGATCGCCGGGCAGGCCCAGCCACAAGCCGCTCGTCCGGTACAAGAGCTTTTCCTACCAGGCGGGCAGTTGGACGCAGCGGCGACGGGTCGTGGCGAAAGTCGAGCACCACGTCGGCGAGCTGTTCCCGCGCGTCGGCTTCATCGTGACGAATCTCCAGCTCCCCAATCGCGCCGTCGTGCGGTTCTATAACAAGCGCGGTACAGCCGAGCAGTGGATCAAGGAAGGCAAGCAGGCGGCGCATTGGACACGACTCTCGTGTCACCGGTTCCGCGCGAACGAGGTCCGCTTGCAGCTGAGTGTACTGGCGTACAACCTTGGCAACCTGTGGCGACGGTTGGTGCTGCCGAAGCGCATCGACAGCTGGTCGCTGACCAGTGTGCAGCAACGCCTCGTCAAGACGGGCGGGCGCTTGGTGAAACACGCGCGGTACTACTGGCTGTTGCTGGCGGAGAGTCATCTGACCCGACGCCTGTTCGGGGCGATGCTTCGCCGGATCTGGGCGCTCCCGGTGCCGTCCGGCTGAGGGACGATGGCGGCAGGTGACCGTTTGGGCGAAGAGAGGCGCAACGCGAGAGAGGTGTCGGAGAACTGTGGGCGGTGGCGGTTTCGGCGTCCGGAATTTGGGTCGCCGTGGCGGGCGTCATGAGATGCGACCCCGGCGACCAGAACATTCGAGCAGGACAGAGCGAGCGGGTGTAGGATGGGGTCGATCTTCGGAAACCAAATCGGAAATGTCGGGTGAGCTCGATCACAACACATGGATGGTCAAGCAGGTGTTGGATGTGGGCGTGCACGGCGTGGTGTTTCCTCACATCGAAACAGCCGAGCAGGCGTTCACCGCTATTCGC
>QHWL01000605.1 GCA_003222555.1 Acidobacteriota bacterium
TAAAGGTGTGCGCAATGACGCGGAACTGAAGGCGGACGTCGCCGTCTGGCAGGTGCCGCGGCTGGGGCCGAAGCAGAACGAGGCTTACACCATCACGGTTGCAAGCGGAGGGAAAGTTGCGAGCGGTCTGGTGCGTTGGACCAAGCCGGCATCGGGAACAGGCACCCCCGACCAGGTCGGCGTCGTGATACAGCCTCCGGCGCAGTCGAACTAGGACGGCGGAAGTGGGACGTGGGTCGGACCGTCCACGAGTCTTACCGAGGGAGAAATCACATGCGCATTCGGCCATGCCTGCTTTCGCTTGCCGTCCTGGTCACGGTGTCTGTCGCCGCCGATGCTTCCGCGATGCAAGCGACGAGAGACATCAAGGTCATTTCGAGCGCCGGCGCGCGCGCCATGGCGGACGCCTGTACCGCCTGGGCCGAGCAGAACAAGGTCATCGTGGCGATGGCGATTTTGGATTGGGGCGGTAATCTCATCGAGTCCCACGCCATGGAAGGCGCGCCGGCCAACGCCATCGACACGGCGCTGCTGAAGGCGAAGTCGGCTTTGCGCTGGCGGCGCGCGACGTCGGAGACCAACAAGATGGTGCGGAGCGGCGAAAATCTCGCGCCGACCTTCATGAACGATTTCCCGCAACCGGGCGCGCTTCCCGTCGTGGTCAATGGCCAGGTTGTAGGCGCGATGGGCGTTTCCAGCGGCGATGGCGAGAAATGCGCCCAGGCGGCGATCGACAAGGTGTTCAAGGGACAAGCGGCCTCTTCGGCGCGGTAGCGCCTTTCAGCCGATGGCGGTTATGGACGCGGCGGGCGATTCCGCCGCGTTCATTCCGCTGCGCGCGGGCGAGCGAGGACGTTACGCAGGGCTTTGGTTGCAGGACGCTCCCACGAGCTGCAGCGAACGCGCCTGCATCTCACGGTCCAGGAGCATACCCGTGACGCTGACACGCTGCCCGATGTGATTCGACAGCTTTAACCTGTTCGCTGCATCGACGATCTCGATCGAGGCCGCGCCCTTCTTCAGGAATCCTGATTTCCAGCTCCGCGCCTTCGGCGCATCCGCGCCGGTTGTGTCCCTCAGCCGGAACGTGTCGTTGTCGCGCTCGAGACATCCCGTGATCGTCACGCCTGTCGACTCCACGGCGGGCGCCTTCGCGATCGCCTCGGGCGCCTTCGCCGTCACCTCGGACGTTCTCGCCGTCGCCTCGGGCGCCTTCGCCGTCGCCTCGGGCGCCTTCGCCGTCACCTCGGACGTTCTCGCCGTCGCCTCAGGCGCCTTCGCCGTCTTCACGCCCGTGGTTAGCGTTCTGGCCGGCACTGTGCCTCCCGACAGCGGCTGTGCCACGGCCATTTTTTTGGCTTGGAGTTGCGGCGCCGGTAGCTTCTTCGGGCTCGGTTCCGGCACCTTGGCCTCTTGCGACGGCGTCTCCGCCGCCGTCTTGTCCGCCGGCTGCGATGGCGGGCGCGCGATCAGTATCGCCGTGGCCACCAGACAAACGGCCGCCAGCCCAATCACCCCCGCGCCAATGGCGTTCGCAAAGCGCTTGGATTTCTTCGAGTGCACCGGAGGTTTTTTCGAGAGCATCAATGTCACTCCTTGGTTAACCTTGGAACTTTGGGACTTGACTTACAAAGCAAATGGAGTGCCCAGCGGGCGGCTGGCCGTGAGGGGCAGTAACCAACCGTCAAGACGCTGGTTGGGGTCCGCAGGCTGCGTGGCCAGGTGGCTGTGTCCGGGACGAGACACCCAATTCCGTGATCGTGCCGCGAAAATTGGCGTCGACCCAGCCCGCGACAGTTCCGCAGATCCCGCTGCTCGATCGCCCGCGGGGCCGCAACGCACTGCCGTGCGATCTGTCGGTCCGTC
>QHWL01000046.1 GCA_003222555.1 Acidobacteriota bacterium
CAGACGACGAAGTTGGGGCGCTCCTCGAGCGGGATGCTCGCGAGCAATCGGCCGTCTGGTTTCAGCACGCGTGAAATCTCAGCGAGTCCGTCGGTGAAGTCCGGCGGAAACAGATGCTCGAGTGTCTCGGTGCAAATCACCAGGTCGCACGATGCAGTGTCGAGGCCCGTCCTGGCGATCGATCCCGCCTGGAAGGTGAATGTCGAATCGCCAGCGAACTTCCCCCGCAGGGCGGCAAGCGAGGGCTCCGACAGGTCGACACCAATCAGCCGGCGCCCGATGTTCTTCCTCCGCAGCAGCGACAGCACGGTGCCCGATCCGCAGCCGATGTCGGCAATGGTCGCCACGCCGCCCAGATGCGGCGCCGCTTCTGCGAGCAGCGTTTCGTAGTAGTCCGCGGGATAGTACTGACTTCTCAGGATACGGTTGTTCGCCCAGATCGACCACAGGCGCGAGATTGTTTCAGGCGTCCAGGTATGGAAATGCGCGTCGAGCGGCAGATCCTGAGCTTCGAGGCCGCTCGAACGGAGGACGTCCTCGTAGAAATCCATCAGAGCTTCCGGTGCCCGACGACGACCGCAGTCGCCAGCCTGGGCCCTCTGAGCCGCACCGGCGTCATCTGATCATCTCGAGGATGGTGGGCGTCAGCGCCGCGGCGATCCGTTCGTTGCCGGCCGCCGTCAGGTGAAGCCCGTCATAGGCGAGCTGAGGGTCACGGAGATCGAGCAGCCGCCCGAGATTGACGTACCGCACATTGGAATCGGCTCTGAACTCCCGCTGGAAACTCGCCGCAAGCGCGCGCTGCTGATCGACGTGCAGGTCGGACAGATACGGTTGCGTCACGACGATGACGCGCCGTCCACGCTGGCGCGCGTGACGAACCGCATCCTGCATCGCCCCACAGTACTGGCTCCAGCGTCCGCACGTGGAGTCGTACGCCGTGCTGACGTTCGGGCCGCTGTCGTTGAGGCGGCCGAATCGTTCCTCCAGCGCCAGCTCGATGTCGGCCGTAGCCTGCAGCGCCCCCGCCGTGACACGAGTCGCGAGTCCCGGCCGAAACACGACCGCGCGGGAATCGTACGCGGCGTTCAAATCGCCGCCGTGCATCAACGACATCGCCTTCTCGCTCAGAACCAGCGGAAGAATGGGCAGGTAGCCGGTCCACCGGAATATCGGCGATTGGTGACGCCACGTCAGATAGGTCGCCGGGCTTCTCTTGCTCGCATCCTGGACCGGTCGAAGCTCGAGATCGTTGTATCCCTCGTACAGAATCAGGACGTCACAATTCAGGTAAGCGTAATCGTCAATCGTCGCAACGAACGTCGCCGCGGAATCCCTCGGCATTCCAAGATTCACGACCGTGGCGGGGACGCGTCCCGGACGGTCGGCGTTGATCTGCCGCTCGAGCTGATAGGGCCATGCCTCGGTCCACGAGAGGCCGTAGCCAAAGACGGTGCTGCCACCGAGCGTGCCAATACGAGTCTCACCTGGCTTCTTGCGGCCGACCGATGGTCCACGATAGCCCCAGGCGTTCAAACCGAAGCTCTGGATTCGATGACGAAGGTAGATGTCCAGGACCAACAGGCAGGCGATTGTCGAGACGGCCGCCATGAGGCACGCGATGCAGGCGAAAACGATTTTGCGCCGCCTCGATAAAACGATTGTCGGTGCGGGGCTGGAGCCGGGCGTCATGGGTACGGTAGATGCTGCCTTAGGCCAAGAGAGATTGTGACCAAACAACGTTCAACGCAGAGACCGCGGAGACCGCAGAGAAGTTCTCTGCGAGCTCTGCGTTCAAACGTCGCATTTTCACAGGCTGAAGAGCTCTTCGGCGGACACGAAGCGCACGCCCGGTTGACGCGCGGCGAAGTCGAGGAAGGCGCGCATCACGTTCCCGAGCGCTAGGTCGAGTTCCCAGTAGTGCGTGGCAAGGCAGAAGTTCCCGCCGAACCTCTGCGCCTCCTCGAAGTGTTGCCGCAGCGCGTCAATGGTCGTGCCGGGAACGAAGCTATGACACCCGAATTCCGCGTGGCCGGCGTACCTCAGCGCGTGCGGGTAAACGAGCGAGTCGCGGCGCGTTCGCCCGGTTGCCCGCCGATACCGCTGAATCGTCCACCAGTTCGCCGCGGTTCGCCATTCCCACGGCCGCATCGAAGGCCGGAATGACAGAAACGAGCCAAGGATGTCGAGCCTGGCGGCCGAAACGGCCGCCAGGCCGCGCTTCGACAGCGCGTTGTGCGGAGGGACGAACAGGGAGATGCGACACTCGAGAAGTGCCTCGAGGTAGGCGCGGCCGCGAAGCACGCGATCCGGCAGGTCGGGCGCGGCCTGAAACTCGTACCCGTTGGGATAATCCTGATGCGTGCAGCCGTGAAGCGCGATTGTCACCCGCTTGGTTCCAATCAATTCGCGGAGAAACGACACCAGTGCGGGATTGCGGTCGAGGGCGAACGATTCGCCAGAATGCCAGTGCTCACGCGGAATGCCTGGTTGCTCGTAGCCGATCGCAAAGGGCACGACCGCCAGGCACACCGGGATGCGGTCCCAGACATCACCGTAGACACGGTCGAGCGCCTCGGGCGTCGTGAAGTAGCTCGTGTCATCGTCGCGGATCGCGACCTTCATGCCGATGCGCGATGCTCGCCCCGACGCGAGTCGATGACGCGGCGATATACATCGAGCAGCTGCAGCGCGCTGCCGCGCCATGAGAACTCAGCTGACGCCTTGAGCCGGTTGTGCGTCCCCGCCGCCCGCGCCCGGTCGGGCTGCGCGAGATACCTTTCGAGGGCGTTTGCCAGCGCCGTGGCGTTGCCCGGCGGCACGACGGCGCCGCCGATCCCTTCGGCCACGAAATCGCGCACACCCCCGACATCGGTCGCAACGACGGGCAGTCCGCTGGCCATCGCTTCGAGGACGACGTTGGGCGAATTGTCGAAGTCGGACGAGAGCGCGAACACGTCGGCGGCCCGATAGAACAACGGCAAGTCGCCCTGAGGGACCGAGCCGGCGAACGTTACGGAATCGGTCAGACCGAGCTCGGCCACCCGCGCGCGCACGGCCGCGCGCTCGGGGCCGTCGCCGACGATGAGCAATTGCGTGTCAGGAAGGCGGACGCATACCTTCGCCACCGCCTCGATCAGCAGCCGGAGGTTCTTTAGCGGTACGAGCCGCGCCACCGCGATCACCACGCGTCTGCTTTCGAGATGAAGATGCTCGCGCGCGGTCGGTCCGTCGGGACGGAATCGGGTCGCGTCGACACCTTTCGGAATGAACTCGATCGAGCGGCCGAGCTTGCCGGGCAGATGCTGCGCAGCCCACCCGTCGGCCACGAGCGCGTCCGCGTGCTGCAGATCACTGCGGTATCGGACGTTCGGCTCGCCGGGCAGGTTGATGACGACCGGTATGTCGCCCACGCGAAGACGCGCCGCCTGATGCAGCGCGTGTGCGTGCACGAGGTCGGGCTTTCGTGGGCCCGCCGCGATGCGCCGCCAGGCGGCCCGACAGAACCACTCTTCGTCCGCATGCAGCGCGGTCATCGTCAAGCGTCCGAACCCGCGACGATGCTGATGGCGGTACACGAAGTCGCGCGCGTAGGGCGATCGCAGCAGCGTGACAGGGAAGTCGTCGGTCCCGTAGCGCGGTCCACCCAACAGCAGCGGACGTCCCGCGATGATCTCCACGTCCACGCCGAGCGCCGTCAACTCGCGCGCCCAGGCGAGATGACGCGTCTCGCCACCGCCTCGCATCATCGCGAGGCAGCGCACGAGCATCGTCACGCGCACGCGCGTTCGCGGCCTCTTGCGCAGTCGACGTGCTGCCGCGCCCACAGTTCCAGACACACGAGCGCCCAGATCCGCTTCGCGTGATCCCGGGCACCGATTTCGTGCTGACGCAGCAGACGCGCGACCTCGCGACGGTCCGTCCAGCCCCGCTCGTCCGTGCGCCGATCGAGGAGGATCTCCCGCGCCCAGCCAATCAGCCCTTCGGAGAACCACCGGCGTAAGGGGACGCCGAAGCCCATCTTCGGCCGAGCCAGTGTCTCTGCGGGAAGCCAGCGTGCGACGAGACGCTTGAACAGCTGTTTGGTGGACGTCGCACTTCCGTGCCGCCATGACGGCTGCTGTGCGGCGAGCTCAACGACCCGGTGATCGAGCAGGGGGCAGCGCGCTTCGAGCGAATGAGCCATCGTCGCGCGATCCACCTTGACGAGGATGTCGCCGGGCAGATAGTGCTGCTGATCCCAGCGCTGAAGGCGCGACAACAGCGGCCCGTCGCCGGCGGCCAGGCTCATGGCTGCGTCCGTTTCTGGAACCTCCGTGACCGACGCCAGCAGATGGGGCTGCGCAACCCGGCGCAGCAGGTAATCGGGAAACACGGTTCGGCGCCAGACGAACCACGCTTCGGGTCCGAGCGCCAGCGTCGTCAGCCGGCCTTTACCCCTTGCGTGTGCCGGAAGCCATCGCGCGCCGAAGCCGGCAAGCGCGCGCATGCCCCGCGTGGTGGCCGTCGTGGATCGACCGAGCGCCTGCGCGTACGGCAAGTACCCGGCAAACAGCTCGTCGCCACCGTCGCCGGTCAAACAAACCGTTACGTGAGGGCGCGCCAGCTCGGCGACAAAAAACGTCGGAATCGCCGCCGCATCGGCGAACGGCTCGTCGTAGTGGATCGCCAGGCGGTCCGCCACGCTGACGCAGTCCGGCGTCACCACCCATTCGTGGTGGTCCGCGCCGAACGCCCGCGCGGTCACTCGCGCGGCGGCCAGCTCGTCGTACTCCGAATCGCCAAACCCGATCGAAAACGTCTGCACCGGACGCGACGAGTGCCTGGCCATGAGCGCGAGTACCGCCGCCGAATCGAGGCCGCCGCTCAGGAACGCGCCCAGCGGCACGTCCGAACGCAAACGGATCCGAACCGCCTCGTCGAGCTCCGCGCCGAGCCGTTCCAGGTACTCGTCGTCGGGAACGCCAACGTCGCTGTCGCGAGGCCACGTCCAGTAACGTTCGACGCGCGGCGCCCGACCGCGATCGAGCGTCAGCACGGCGCCGGGCGTGAGGCGGAACATCCCGTCGAAAATCGCGCCGTCGCCGGCCACGTAGCCGAACGTGAGGAACTCGAGCAGCGCCGACTGGGCGATATCGGGAATCCGCGGCAGCGCGGCAAGGATCGCCTTCGGCTCGGATGCGAACAGGAAGCGATCGCCCGCCTGCATGTAGTACAAGGGCTTTTTGCCAACACGATCCCGCGCCAGCACCAGCCGCCCGCGCGGCGCATCCCAAATGGCGACCGCGAACATGCCGCGCATCCGCTCGAACGCCGACTCGCCATGCTCGGCGTAGAGCGCGGCAATCACTTCGGTGTCGCATGCGGTGGCAAACGAACGCCCGCGCCGCTCGAGCTCGGTTCGAAGCTCGACGTAGTTGTAGATCTCGCCGTTCTGCACGACGGTTATGCGGCCCCCGTCGATCGAGATGGGCTGATGGCCGCCGGCGACGTCGATGACGCTCAACCTGGCCGCGGCCAGGGCCGCGGGTCCGTCCGTCCACACGCCGGTGTCGTCGGGGCCGCGATACCGCATCGTCGCAATCATCGCCGCCAGCGTCGGGACATCCGCGGACGCGCCGCTGCCGGACACGAATCCGGCGATGCCACACATATCAGGACAACACTCGCGCGCGATGCTCGAACCGGAACGGCAGCGTGACGAAGCCGTCTTCCTCGTCGCCGGCGCAATCGGCCGGGCCGCCCCCCGTGACGGCGAACCGCGGACCGGCGCTGACGACGTCGTACGAGACGAGCTGGCAGGAGTCGGTGATCGTCATGCGGAGCACGTAGTGGCGTCGCCGCAGCGGGAGCGGATCGAAGATGCACTCGAGCACGCCCGGGCCCTCGACGACGGGCGGCACATCGGCGGGTGACGAGGCCGCCGTCCCCACGACGAGGCCGGTGTCGACGTCGACGATCGCCACTTGAAATACCGGCGCCGCGACAGCAACGCCTGCGTCATACGCGGCGCGCACGGTCAGCGGTCCGCCGTCGCGGACGATGGCGGTCGGCCTGCCGGAGGCGTCGACGATCTCGACGTCGGTGTAACGCAATTCGCCGGTGCCGCCGCGGTGACTCTGCAGCGCGTTCTGCTGGTTGGCGAGCGCGCGAAGGTTTACCTGCTCCATGTACTGGTCGGCGATTTCGGCGGACGGTCCGATGGCGCGCATCCGTCCCTCGTCCATCCAGATGATCCGCTCGCACAGGCGGCGCACGTTCCACATGTCGTGCGAGATGAACAGCACCGTCTTGCCGCCGGCTATCATCCGGCGCAGGCTCTCGAGCGCGCGCCGGCGAAACGCGGCGTCGCCCACCGCGAGCACTTCATCGACGAGCACGATGTCGGGGTTGCTGTGAATCGCGACGCTGAATCCGAGCCGGGCGTACAACCCCGAGGAGTAGCGTTTCATCGGCGTATCGATCAGCCGCTCGACTTCCGCGAACTGGACGATCTCGTCGAACCGGCGATCGATGTCGCGCCGCGTCAAGCCGAACAGGCCGCCGCCCAGGTACACGTTCTCCCGTCCGGTGAGCTCGGGATGGAAGCCGGCGCCAAGCTCGATCAGCGACACGACGCGTCCCGCCACGAGGACGCGACCGCTCGTCGGCCACGTCACGCGCGAGATCAATTTCAACAGCGTCGTCTTGCCTGCACCGTTCGATCCGATGATGCCGACGCCGGCGCCCTCGGCGATGTCGAAGCTGGCCTCCCTGATGGCCCAGATGGTCGAGTCGATGCGTCCGCGAGCCGCGCTGTAGACGTCGCGCTCCCGCCCGCGCAAGCTGTCAACGGTCGACGCGATGAGATCGACGACCGTTCGCGAGCGTCCCGCGCGGTACCGCTTCGACACGCGTTCGAGACGGATAGCGGTCCCCCTAGATGACATCGGCGAAGTACTTGTCGAGCCGTTTGAAAAGCACGAACGCCCCGATGAGCACGGTCGCGGAAAGCGCCGCCGAGACGCCGAGGAGCGGCCAGTCGGGCTCGCGGCCGTACACGATCGCCGACCGGAGCCCTTCGATGATGCCGCTCAGCGGGTTCGCGGCAATCCAGCGACGCCACCGCTCCGGTACCTTCGCGATCGGATAGGCAATCGGCGTCACGTACAGCCAGAGCTGAAGAACGATCTGCACGACCGGACTGACGTCGCGATAGAACACGTTCACCGCGGACGTCAGGAGCGTCACCCCGGTCGTGAACGCCACGAGCAGCACGAACAGCATCGGGGCGAGCGCCGTCCACCGCGTCACGTCGACACGGTAGTAGATCAACAGCAGCGCGAACACGCTCGAGGCCGCCGCGAAATCGAGCAGACGCGCACACACCTGGGCGATCGGGATGATCTCTCGCGGAAAATACGTCTTCGTCACGATGTTGCGATACTGAACCAGGCTCATCGTGCCCGAGTTGACGCTGTTCATGAAGAAGAACCAGGGCACGAGACCCGCATAGGCGAAGAGCGGATATGCCACGCCGTCGGCCGAAATGTTGCCCAGACGCGAGAACACGAGCGTGAACACCGCCATCATCGCGAGCGGCTGCGCGACGGCCCAGCCGATGCCGAGAAGCGACTGGCTGTAGCGGCCCTTCACCTCACGTCTTGTCAGGTTCACGAGCAGCTGCCAGTACGCGGCAGCGTTGATGGACTCCGCGCGGTCGGTGAGCGTTCGTTCTGCCGCAACCGTGGTCATCGTGGATCGGCCGGCTGCCGGCCAACGCTCCGCTGCGACACCTGGTGCAGCACCGTAACGCCGCTCATCAGCACAAATGGGACGAGCGGCGCAGCGAACCGCCCATTTTCGGTGTTCGCCATCAGCGCCGTGCCAATCGCCGAGACGAGGAAGACCGCTGGACCCAACTTCGCGGGCGCCGGCACGCGGACCAACAACGCCGCGAACCCGGCCAGCATTAGCAGGACGGCGCAGGCACTCAACGCGTGCCACACCAGCGGAAAACGATTCCGAACGACGTTCACACTCCCGGGGACCAGTTGCAGCGGCGGGCTGAAGAAATCCCCGACCGCGCTCGCCACGCTCGCGAAATACCATCTCGGGTGATCGACGATGAACCACAGCGCCGCTCGGTTGATCTCGCCGGCGGCATCCAGATACCGACGATGGCCCTTGACCGACAGCACATATTGCAGCGGCTGTCCACCGAACACGTCGCCGCGAAATTGCTCGGCCGGCTGTCGAACCGGATCCCGGAGGCCTTCGGGATGCTCGCTCGCATGAGACAACAGGGTGGCGCCGGCGACGGACGTAACACCCCAGTACCCATACCGCAGGCCATTGTTCGCGAACAGAAGCGCCAAAACGAACGCTGGCGCGACCAATACGCTCGACGCGGCCAGAGGGTCATGTCGCCGCCTCCAAACGAGGTAGGCCAAAATCGGCAGCGAAGCAAACTGCATGGCCGGCCTGACGATAACCGCAAGACCGCACGTGGCGGCAGCCACGTGCTCGCGGACGACCGAAGCCGGCCGGATACTCACGAGCCAGACCGCAACAACCAACAAGGCGCCCGAGAGGATTTCGCCCATCACCGACGGCTCGTACGTCACGATCCAGACAGGATTCCAACCGATCGCGACGAGCGACCCGACGACGCCGGCGAGCGCGCTTCCGTTCCACAGGAACATCGTGAGAAACGCAATGCCGGTTGCGGCGACGGCGAGGATGTGTTGGGCAGCCTGCACGGCTCTGACGTTCTCGTCGGTCTGCAGATGTTTGAAATGGTGTTCACGGACGTCGGTGCCTGGCACGAGGATGCGCCGAGGCGCGACCAGCGCAGCTTCCGGTGTGGGAGAGTGCCCGCTCGCCGCGAACACCAGATCGAGGAACAGCGCGTACCCGGGCGTTCGCGTCGCCTGATTGTCCCACGGCAGCTGCGATCGGTCGTCCCACGCACCCGCAGGCGCCCGCTCGCCGCGCCATTCGCGTGCAACATTCAGGTACCCATACGAATCGGGCGGAAGATCCGGTTGATGCGACAGGTACCAGGCAAACCGCGGCGCAGCCGCAAGCATCAGGACGAGCAGGAGCGCCAGCGGATGTGAAAGGGAACCCACCGTGTCATCAGTCGAGCGCGAACTCATGGCGCCATTCGCCGGTGTCGGCGACCGGCGCCTGCGTCGCCTTCTGCAGGATGTAGCTCTCGAGAACGAGGACGTCCATGCCGGTGCGCATGAAGCACCGGTACGCATCCTCCGGAGTACAGACGACCGGTTCGCCGCGGACGTTGAACGAGGTGTTCACGACGACCGGGCATCCGGTGCGCCGGTAAAATGCCGCGATGATGTCGTAGAAGAGCGGATTGGTCTCGCGGCGGACCGTTTGAACGCGGGCCGAATAGTCGACGTGGGTGACCGCCGGCACGTCCGACCGCGGCACGTTCAACTTGTCGATGCCCCACAAGGTGCGCGCCGATTCGGGAATTTCGACGCGGCGCGATTTCACCACGTCCGCGACGAGCAGCATGTACGGACTGTCCCGGTCGAGCTCGAAGTACTCGCCGACATGCTCGCGCAGGACCGACGGCGCAAACGGACGGAACGACTCGCGGAACTTGATCTTGAGATTCATCACCGACTGCATCGCCGGCGACCGCGCATCGGCGATGATCGACCGGCCGCCGAGCGCGCGCGGGCCGAATTCCATCCGGCCCTGCAGCAACCCGATCACCTTGCCCTCCGCCAGCAGCGCAGCCACCGCGTCGGCAAGTGCTCGGCGATCGACACGAACGGCTGCATATCCTCGTTGAATCAGCCATTCGCCGATCTCGTCCTCGGCGAAGGCCGGACCGAGGAACGAGCCGCGCATACCGTCCTGGTACGG
>QHWL01000047.1 GCA_003222555.1 Acidobacteriota bacterium
GGATGCTGCCCAGATCCTGGCGAACGAGCTCGAAGCTCGGGATGCCCTCTTGCAGGTCACGCGAGACCGCCTTGGGCCCGTTCTCTTCGAGAATCGATGCAATAACCTCGTCGCGTACCGCGAGGTAGCCTTTCCAGTCGCGGGCGAAGCGCTCCGCAGGGCCGGACATGGGTGTACGGCCTGCATCCACGCGCATCTCTTCCATGATGAGATCGACCTGAGCGCTGGCCATGCGGGACTGATCGGCGTATTTGACTTGAAGATTGGGGTCGCGGGTCGTCAACGCGTAGAGCACGCTCCGGCGGGTCTCTTGGATCTGGTACTGGAGCTCCCCGATATCCTGCAGGCGGCCAACCACTACGCCGTAGGTTTCGCGGGCCCTCCGGTTACTCCCCCTCAAATCGAGCAGCGTCACGGCGCCGACGAGCAACACTCCAAGGCCCACCGTCAGGAGAGCCAGAGGCAGCCAGTCGTCACGGAATGGCTGGCTCGGCGCCGGCGGCGAAGGAGGGTGCGCCATGGCCAATCGTCAGGGTTGAGGGTCGTTGCGGATGGTAAGGGAATAATTCGGCGCGCCTGGCATCCGGCCGTCGATGCGAACGGTCTTGACCGACGTGTCGGCGTCGACCTGCCGGACAAAGCCGATCGCCCCTGGAACATTCACAAGGAACCGCCGCACCAATTCGGAGGTACTGAGCATCCGGGGACCATTAGGAATCTGTCCCGTAAAGGTGGCGCGGAGAAAATACCGGGTAAACCCAGCCTCGTTCATGCCATAGACAAGAGACAAGACGGCCTGGCGCTCCGGGATCCCCGGCTCGTGAAGGGCTACGGTGATCTTGCGGCCGTCGGGCCAGTGCGTACGCTCGACCATGACGATGTTCCGAAGCTCTTTCAGCGTGAGATCCTCGACTGGATTGGACAGATTGACGATGACGGCTAATTGGTCTGCGCGCGCAGAGAGCTGTGGGCGTTGCTGGCTCGGAGTGGGCGTTTGAGCCGCCGCGCTAACCGCCGTTCCGGCAGCGACACTCGCGCCCGCCGCGAGGGTCAGCGCCGCAACGACGAGACGCGCGATCGGCCGAGATATGTGCATGACCATCAAAAGGTGAATGCCAGTTGGCTCGCGAAGCCATTCACGGTTGGCAGTCCGCGGCGGACCGTGCGCTCGTACTGAGCCTTGACCGCAGCGAACTTCCCCAGGTCGTAGCGCAGCCCAATGGTCGGGCCGTACCGGTGACCGAGCGCGCGGAAAGCAGCGTCAGCGTCGTTCGCATCGACGTACTGATACCGGAAATAGGGGCGCGCGCTGGCGAACTCCCGCGAGACCTGGCTGTAGAAGCCTCTCGTGACGGAATCGGAAGCGGGCATCAGCCGCGCGCTCCGCACCGCAACCGCCTCGTTGAGCCATTCGAACGCTTGGTTCAGATAGACCGCGTGGACGGCGAAGGTGGTCTGATTGATAGCCGGCGCATTCGGCGGGTGGAGCCGGTCTCGATGCGTGGAGAATCCGACCTGCAGCCCGGAAAGAATCTCGGGCTTGGCGAAGATGCCGACGTTTACGGCCTTCCCATCGTTTTCGTCGATGAGATTTTGGGTAGGCTCGGCGGCCGTGCTCTGCGAGCTTTGCCCGTTGCCCACCTCGAACACATAGTTGAGGCCAAGTCGACCTGTAGGGAGACGTCCGGAGGCGCTGACGCCGATGTCGTGAATAGGAATCAGCCCGCCGCGGTAGGCGAAGATCGTCGGTCGCGTGACCGCCGTCTCGAACCAGGAGCCGTGGTGATAGGCCGTGTTGTAGAAGCCGATGCCCGTGTGATATCGCCCTACTCCGACAGTGAGGTAAGAGCCGGGCGTGTACTTGAGAAGCAAACGCTCGGCGTTGATAACGTAGCGATTGTCGTTTCCGGCCTTGAACACCAGCTCGCTCAGGATGTTTAGATGGTCGGTCAAGTTCGACGTGAGGAACAGATCGAGCTGGCCAAGGGCGAACGAAGCCGTTTCGCCCAGTTGATCGCTCGCCCGGAATCCCACGTCACCGAACCAGTGAATCTCGGCCAAGGGCGAAACCCGCGTTTCGGGGCTGGTCAGGTCGGTCGTGTGCGAGCCGTGGTCGCTCTGCGGCGGGTCATCCGGTAGTGCACTGTCGGCGAGCGGCGTTGGCTCCGCGGCTTGTCGGAGCACGCGGACCTGCCGCTCCAGCTCGTCCACGCGCTCGAGCAGTCGGCGGGTGGTTTCCTGGTCCGCGGTCTCCGGTTGCGTCTGCGCGGTCACCGGCCACGCAAGCATCAACCAGCAGGCCGCCAGCGCCGAACCCCGCATGGTCGCGCTTCGGCATCGCCCCCTTCGCGGCGGCTGGAGACATGTGGTCATGGGATTCAGGATGACAGGAGCGGGGGACGTCCGTGTGTTCGCTTCGGCACATAAGCCGACTCGTTGCAACGCCGCGCAGTCCGGTACGGGCTCAGGTCGAGCGTGAGATGAGCATCACGAGACCGTGGCCAATCTCGCCGCCCGCGCCGGTGATCAGGATGGCTGGTTTCCGCATGTGGTTGTGACCGAGGCACGGCAGCGGGCGATCTGATTGAGATGTGAGGTGTTATTGCCGCGCGTCGAGCACGTATGAAGCGAAGCTATCGCGGTGGCGCAGGTCTTCAGAGCGTCTGAAAAAACGGGACAATTGGCGGTCATTCAGGCATCCTCCGACGTGGATCCGAACCCCAGATTTTCATGGGCTCTTCGGTCCCGCTCACACGGTCAGACCCTGTAACTCGGGCAGTCCTCGCAGCGCCTCCCAGGTCTCCGCGCCCTGATATAGAAGCGTGTTCAGATAGACCGAGACGTCCGCGGCCGGGAACTGCTGCGCGAGCTGCGTTGCGGCCGGCGCGACCTTCGCCGGATCCGGCGTGACCTTGTCCTCCTGAATGAGCCCATTCTCGTGCGCGATGCCGAGCGAGTCGAGAAACGCGCCCATCATTGCCCGCTGCTCGGCGAGGTGATAGACGATGAGCGCCTTCGCGGCGAGCGCGTCGGGGAG
This sequence comes from Acidobacteriota bacterium, assembly GCA_003222555.1. Lineage (GTDB taxonomy): Bacteria > Acidobacteriota > Vicinamibacteria > Vicinamibacterales > CAVVIG01 > JAHFUJ01. The sequence continues at coordinate 3,038 of QHWL01000047.1, forward strand.
GGTCGGCAGGCTCGCCAGATGGCGCGCCTTTCGCTCCTCTTCGAGCGACACGACAGTTTTAGGGCGGAACTTTTTCTGCTGCGCGATGAGCAGCACGGCTTGGAGCTGGTCGTCGGCCGCCTGCTCGTCGTGCCAAAAGGCGCGCGCCGCCTGCAGCCGCTTATCGCCGGTCATCCGCTTCCATAGTCGAGACGGCGTGAGCGTTTCGGTCATGGTAACAACCCAGTCCTTTTCGTTTTGCTACGCAGTGGGCACCGCTCTGTGAGCGGTCAGCCCGAGCTCCTCAATGGAAATTTCGCGCATCCTGAATTTCTGGATTTTTCCGGTGACGGTCGTCGGAAACTCGGTTGTGAACCGAAAGTACCGCGGAATCTTGCACGTGGCAATCTGACCGCGGCAGAATGCACGGAGTTCTTCCGAAGTGGCGGGATGGCCCTCGCGCAGCCGGACCCAGGCACAGATTTCCTCGCCGTACTTCGGATCTGGCACGCCGACAACCTGAACCTCACCGACGCTCGGGTGCGTGTACAGGAATTCTTCGATCTCGCGCGGGTAGATATTCTCACCGCCGCGGATGATCATGTCCTTGATGCGGCCAACGATGTTCACGTACCCGCTCGCGTCCATGATGGCAAGATCGCCAGTGCGCATCCAGCCCGCGGGATCGATGGCCGCCGCTGTGGCTTCAGCATCGCCCCAGTAGCCCAGCATCACTGAATATCCGCGTGTACAAAGCTCGCCCGAAACCCCGCGGGGAAGAACGCGTCCGGTTTCGGCGTCGGCAATCTTGCATTCCACGTGCGGATGAACTCGCCCAACCGTCGAGACGCGGCGATCGATCGCGTCATCTCTCAGCGACTGAAACGACACGGGTGATGTTTCAGTCATTCCATAGCAGATGGTGATTTCGTCGACGTGCATCCGATTGATGACCTGTCGCATCAGTTCGACCGGACAAGGCGCGCCGGCCATGATGCCGGTTCGAAGCGAGCTCAGATGATACGCCCCGAAATTCGGATGATCGAGCTCCGCTGCGAACATCGTCGGCACCCCGTAGATCGACGTGCATCGTTCCTCGTGGATTGCGCGAAGCGTCGCTTCAGCATCGAAGCTTTCCGCCGGGATCACGACAGCAGACCCGTGTGTCAGGGCGGCCAGGTTGCCCATGACACATCCGAAGCAATGATAGAAAGGCACCGGCACGCAAATGCGATCAGCCGAGGTGTATCCCAGAAGCTCACCGACGAAAAAACCGTTGTTCAGAATGTTGTGATGAGACAGCGTGGCGCCTTTCGGTGCGCCGGTCGTTCCGGACGTGTACTGGATGTTGGCCGGATCGTCGAACTGCAGGCTCCCCTCGCGATCATCCAGCGAGAGCGCCGAACACCGGCTTCCGCGTTCGAGCAGCTCGGGCCACTCCAAACCGCCTGGGGCGCGCTCGCCAGTGCCGAGGTATACGACGTGCCGAAGTGAAGGCAGCCGTCCGCTTCTGAGATCACCGCTGTCCGCCGTGCGGAGTTCCGGACATAGTTCGACCAGCATCGCGACATAATCGCTGTTTCGAAAACGACGAGCGGTCACCAACAGGGAGATCCCGGATTGATTCAGGGCGTACTCGAGCTCCCTGAGGCGATACGCGGGATTGATGTTGACCAAGATGGCGCCGACGGCGGCCGCCGCATACTGCGTGACCACCCACTCGGCGCAGTTCGCACTCCAGATGCCGACGCGGTCGCCCTTCTCGACGCCGAGAGTAAGCAGCCCTTGCGCGGCACGACGGACTTCCCTGTCCATGGCGCGGTAGGAGTGACGCAACCGCTGATGACACGAGACGATGGCATCCTGGTCGCCGTGCTCCGCCACCTGCCGCGCCAGGCACGAGCTGATCGTCTCGCCGATGAGCGGCGTATCCGACACCCCGTGAACGTACGACACCCCGGAACTGGTTCGCGTCATCTTACGCGGGCGACAAAGGCCGCCATCGCCGCTTCAGCAGTACTGCGTTGGCCCATATGAGGAGTATGTCCGCATGCGGGCAGCATGAGGCTTTCGCACCGCTCACCGAGAATTCTGGCAATCGTCTCGACCTGCTTCTCGGTTCCGTACTCGTCGTCGAGACCCTGAAGGATCAAGGTCGGCGCGAGGACGCCAGGCAGGTATTCCTCGATATTCCAGCTTCGAAACTCCGGACTCAGCCACACGCCGGTCCACGCACGAAACAGCGGATCGACGCGCTCGCCGTGATACCGCGCCAGCCTGGACCGGAGATCGCTCTGTTCGTAAAGGGTCTCGATCCGAGCGATGCTCTTGACGGTCAAATCCTCTACGAACACGTGCGGCGCTTCCAGAATCAATCCCGCGCTTTGACCGATCCGTGAACCTTCGTAGATCAAGGCAATCGACCCGCCGTCACTATGTCCGACGAGAATCGGACGCCGGATGCCGAACGCGTCGAGCAGCGCCGGAAGCACGAGGAGCGCTTCCTCGTGCATGAAGCGGACGGTTCGCGGCCCGTCGAGCGGATCGGAAGCGCCATGTCCCCATCGGCTGTACACCAGACCGCTGCAGCCCGTTCGACGGCACAACGCCGCAGGAAAGTCCCGCCAGAGACTGACCGAACCCAGGCCCTCATGAAGAAACACCAATGTTGGTCCACCGCTCGCGCGCGACCCAATCCACTCGTACTCCAAACGATGGCCCGCCACCTGAATGAGAGGCATTCCGGAAGATCAGCCGTTCAACTCGACGGGACAGCATCCGCCTGTCGCTCAGCGAGTCCTCGACACCAGGACCTTGCCGTCGGCCTGCGCGACCAGATCGCCGTGCTGGTTCCGGCACTCACCTGACAGAACGGTGATGCCCGCCTCGAGCCTCGGCTTCGGTATCTTGTCCGTGATTTTCCACGTCGAGGTCAACGTATCACCAGGACGGACGGGTAACAGGAAACGGCAGTTGTGCTCGAGGTACGCAATGGCCGTGGCATGGAAGTACATCCCAATGGGCGAGCTCATGAGCGCCGACGTACAAGCCCCGTGCAAGATGCGCCCGCCGAAGCGCGTCCGGCTCGCGTAGGACTCGTCCACATGGAGTGGATTGAAGTCGCCGAACAGGCCTGCGGCCACGACGAGATGCGTCTCTGTGATGGTCACCGCGGAGCCAAACGTGTCCCCGATGGAAACTTCCTCATACGTCTTACCGCGAATGCCGGACACTTTTTAACCAGCGGAACGGTTGGCCCAACTCTACCAAAACTCTTCTTATGCCGGTATACTTTTCGGCCCACATCGCCGCGCACGGGAGACCAGTGGGGATCTTCGAGAAAGGCCAGAGTTTGATATGGAGACTCCGCTAAGTCCACTCGAATTCGCCCGGCGAGCGCGCAAACTCTACCCGGAACGCGAAGCGGTTGTCGATGGCGCGCTGCGGCTCACCTACGGCGGCTTCTTCTCCCGCTGCGACAGATGGTCTCACGCCCTCCAGCGGCTTGGCGTCAGGCGTGGCGATCGCGTGGCGTACATCTCTCCGAACACGCACATGCATCTGGAATCGTTCTTCGCCGTGCCGCAGATAGGGGCGGTTCTGGTGCCGATCAATTTCAGGCTCACCGCGAACGACTTCGAATACATCATCAACCACAGCGGCGCCGAGGTCGTCTGCGTGCACAGCGCTCAACTCGAAGCGATGGACACGATCAGGACAAAGCTGACGCGCGTCCGTCATTTCATCGCCCTGGAAGGCACGTGCGACGGGTGGCTGGAGTACGAGCAGCTGCTGACCGGCGAAGACGTTTTGTTCGAGCCGGCGCCGATTGATGAGCGCGGCCTCTTGACCATCAACTACACGAGTGGCACGACATCACGCCCGAAGGGCGTCATGATCACGCATCGGAATGCTTACATCAACAGCGTGGGAACCCTTCTTCACGTCCCGATGACCTGCGCGGATCGGTATCTGTGGACGCTTCCGATGTTCCACGCCAACGGCTGGACATTTACGTGGATCGTCACCGCCGTTGGGGGTGCGCATATCTGTCTGCGGAAGGTCGACCCGGCGCTCATCTTCGACCTCATCGAGCGCGAAGCCGTCACGATGTTGTGCGCGGCGCCCACCGTGCTGATCGGGCTCGTCAACGCCCCTGCCGACGTCAGGCGACGCTCGCGGACGCCGGTCCGCGTCGTCACCGCCGGAGCGCCCCCCGCCGCCGCCACGATCCTGCGCGTGGAGAACGAATTCGGATGGCAGCTGACCCACGTGTACGGGCTCACCGAAACGGCACCGTTTATCACGGTGTGCGAGAGCCGGCCGGCCCACGAACTGATGACGCCGGACGAGCGGGCCAGGATCAAGGCCCGCCAGGGAGTCGAATTGATCACGTCTGGCGAGCTGCGAGTGGTCGACTCCGACGGAAACGATGTTCATTGGGATGGACAGACGCTCGGTGAAATTGTCGTGCGTGGCAATGTCGTCATGCAGGGCTACTACAACGACCCGGAAGCCACGGCCGCAGCTTTCGCCGGTGGCTGGTTCCATTCCGGTGATGCGGCGGTGGTGCACCCGGACGGTTATCTTGAAATCCGCGACCGGTTCAAGGACGTGATCATCAGCGGCGGCGAAAACATCTCATCGGTAGAAGTCGAAGGGGTCCTGCTCGGACATCCGGCAGTCGTCGAGGCCGCGGTCGTCGGTGTCCCCGACGCGAAGTGGGGCGAGGTTCCCCACGCATTTGTGGTCTTGAGGTCTGGAGCCTCGGCTGCGCCCGAGGAGCTCCGCGAGTTCGTGAGAAGCAGACTTGCTCACTTCAAATCGCCGCGAGAGGTCACCTTTGTTGGAGAACTCCCGAAGACCGCGACTGGCAAGATCCAGAAATACGTCTTGCGGCAAAGTCGGTCGGCGATTTCCACACAGTAGGGCGCTATCCTGCGATCCTTACGACCACCTTGCCCAGAGGCCCTTGCTGCAGTCGCGCGAACGCCGGCTTCACCTCCTCGAACGCGAAAACGCTGTCCACCACCGGACGCTTTCCGATCGCGGCGAGCGCGCTCACAATCTTTTTCCAGGCGGCGTGGGCGGCCTCCGGCGTATAGTCTGCAACAGCGACCCCGCCAATTCGGTTCCTCCGGAACAACAGCGACGCCGTGTTGAAGTCCGGAACCACGCCGGCGCTCCGTCCGACCACGCTGATTCGGCCACCATAACCGAGCATCGAGACGAGATGGTTGAATAGCGGGCCCCCGATATTGTCGACGACGAGGTCGACCTTCTTCGGGGCGATTGCCGCACCCACGTTCTTGCGCAGGTGCGGGTCGCCCGGGTCGAAGACGAAGTCGGCTTGCAATTCCTTCAGCTTGGCCGCCTTCTCTGCACTTCGGGACAACGCAACGACCACGAGGTCCATCGATGTGCCCAGTAACACAGACGCCACGCCAACGCCGCCCGAAGCGCCGGTCACCAGCAGCACGGAGCGCTTGGGTAGCGGAGCGGGCGGCTCGCTCCACTGTGAAAGAGCTTGCCAGGCCGTGAGAAAGACCAATGGCGCGCCGGCCATCTCCTCTGCCGACCATCCTGCGGGAATTGGAACGAGGCTGTCTGCGGGGACCAAGACCTTTTCGGCCAGCGTTCCCCAAGCCTCCACGCCGGCATCGCAGCGCAGAATTCCCGCTGTGTCGCCGACGCGCACGTTCTTCACGCTCGGGTGCACGTCCAGCACAACCCCGACGCCGTCGCGCCCGAGGATGTGGGGCAGCGAAGGTTTGGCCGGGTACATTGCCTGCGCGAGGAAAGCGTCCGCCGGGTTCAACGCAGCGAAACGCACTCTTAAAAGCACCTCGCCGACCTTCGGCTGAGGATCGATCACCTCGCCCAAGCGCAGCTTGTCGATTCCTTCGTAGGAGTCCATCAGCCATGCGCGCATAACACCATTCTGACGCCTGCGACTCTTTCTGGATGACCAATCTCGGACGTGTTGTCAGAAAACGAAGTCTGGACGCGGTACCGCCCGAGAATCGGCAGTTGGGACGGCGTTGTTTGATATTCTATTTGCACTCTCGTGCTTTTCACCGAGCCGACATTCCTCTTTCTCTTTCTGCCTGTCCTGCTCGCACTGTATTTCGCGACGGGCCGCACTACCCACGGCTCGTACGGCAACTGCATACTGCTTGTCGCGAGCGTCATCTTTTACGCGAAAGGCGGTGGTTCGTTCACCTGGCTGATGCTCGGATCGATCGCGTTCAACTACTGGATCGCTATCGCCATCGACCGGAGGCGGGAAACCGCAAAGATCCTGCTGCTGTTTGCGGTCGCCGTCAACCTCGCCGTCCTCGGCGTCTTCAAGTACGCGAACTTCTTCGCCGACAACGTCAACGCGCTGTTTCTCGTGCTGCGCCTGAATCCGGTTGCCGTCCCCCGCGTCCTGTTGCCGATCGGCATCTCGTTCTTCACGTTCCACGCGATCTCATACGTGGTCGATGTCTACCGTGGCGACGCGATCGCGCAGAAGAGCCCCGTCC
>QHWL01000606.1 GCA_003222555.1 Acidobacteriota bacterium
GTACCGGACGAGGAGCGGGGCACCGCATGAGCAGAGATGATGCGGGGCCCGCGGATCCATCGCGAGTGCCCCGCACGGCACCGAGCACTCGAGATGCGAAAAGTACGACATCTGGGATCTATGGCCGGTGCGGCCCAGCCCCGGGCCGTTTCATCACGAAGACCGGGCTTTCGGGCCTTCGTGATACGCCCTCGTGAAGACAGCGTTAGTGCCCGAGAAGCTCTTGATCTTTCTTCTTTTGCAGATCGTCGGTCAGCTTGATGTGATTGTCGGTGATCTTCTGGACCTCATCGAGGCCCTTCCGCTCATCGTCTTCCGAGATCTTGTGATCCTTGAGAAGCTTCTTCAGCTTCTCGTTGGCCTCGCGACGCACCTGGCGGACGGCGTTGCGGCCTTCCTCGGTGAGCTTGTGGACGTGGCGCGACAGCTCCTTGCGGCGTTCGTCGGTGAGGGGCGGGATCGGAATCCGCACGACCTTGCCGTCGTTCGAGGGATTGAGGCCGAGGTCCGACGCGCGAATGGCCTTCTCGATGGCGCCCAGCTGCGACGGATCGAAGGGCTGCGCCACGATCAATGCCGGTTCGGGAACCGAGAGTCCGGCGAGCTGATTGAGGGGCATCTTCGAGCCGTAGGCGTCCACGTGCACGACATCGAGAATCGCGACCGACGCCCGTCCGGTCCTCACCCCCGCGAGCTCGTGTTTGACGTGCTCGAGCGTCGCCGCCATGCGCTTGTTGACCTCCGCGTACAAGCCCTTGAGATCAATGACGTCCATCGGACTGCTTCTCCAAAAGTGACTTTCAGGCCGTCACCAGCGATCCCACCGACTCGCCGATGATCGCGCGCTTGATGTTGCCCGGCGTCCGCAGATTGAAGACCACGATGGGCAGCCGATTGTCCATGCAAAGCGAAATGGCCGTCGCGTCCATCACCTTCAATCCTTGCTCGAGCATCTTGAGGTAGGAGATGCGGTCGAACCGCGTCGCGCCAGGTGTGATCATCGGGTCGGCGTCATAGATGCCGTCGACCTTCGTGGCCTTCAGGATGACCTCGGCCTTGATCTCCATGGCGCGCAGCGCCGCGGCTGTATCGGTGCTGAAATACGGATTTCCGGTGCCGGCGCCGAACACGACGACGCGTCCTTTCTCGAGGTGGCGGATGGCGCGGCGCCGGATGAACGGCTCGGCGACGGAGCGCATTTCGATGGCCGTGACGACGCGCGTGACCACCCCTTGCTGCTCGAGCGCGTCCTGGAGCGCAAGCGCGTTGATGACCGTGGCCAGCATCCCCATGTAATCGGCGGTGGCGCGGTCCATGCCGAGCGCGCTCGCGGCCACGCCCCGGAAGATGTTGCCCCCGCCGATGACGATCGCCGTTTCCACACCCATCCCCTGGATTTCGGCGACGTCGCGCGCGATCTGCGCGGCCACGACGGGATCGATGCCGTAGCTCTCTTCGCCCATGAGAGCTTCGCCCGAAAGCTTCAGCAAGACGCGTTTGTAGGCGGGGGCGGCGGAGGAGGGCATCGGGGGGAGATTATAGATCGTCCTTTGTCCTTGGTTCTTGGTCCTTCGTCCGTCCTTGGTCCTTGGTCGTCCCTGGTCCTTCGTACTTGGCGTACGAGGACCAAGCGACGAAGGACAAAGGACGACTAAGGACAAAGGACGGACCAGGGACCAAGAACCAAGGCCCAAGGACTACGATGACGCAGTATCTCCAACTCTAAACCGCGCGAACCGCGAAATCGCGATGTTTTCGCCCAGCTTCGCCGATGCCTCGGCCACCAGCTGCTGAATGGTCACCGCCTGCCGGAGCTCTCGGCCTGCGCGCGATAGATCGATCTTTCCTTCTCCAATACCTCGGCCGGTACGTCCGTGCGGCGGACGTATTTGGGGTCGGCGGCGGCGATGTGCATCGCGACCTCTTTCACGAGCGTCTGGAACTGGTCGGTGCGCGCGACGAAATCGGACTCGCAGTTGATTTCGACCAGGACGCCGACTTTGCCGCCCAAGTGAATGTAACTGCCGACGACGCCCTGTGAGGTCGTGCGTCCCGCCTTCTTGGCCGCGCTCGCCAGCCCGCGTTTGCGAAGGATGGTCGTTGCGCTCTCGAGGTCGCCTTTCGCCTCGGTGAGCGCCGCCTTGCACTCCATCATGGCCGCGCCGGTCTGGTCGCGCAGCTTCTTGACTTGATCTGCCGTAATCGTTGCCATCGCCGTGACTCCGCAGTACGCAAAAAGGGGTCCGGAGTCTTTTTCGGGCGAGCCCACGCGAAAAAGATTCCCGACCCCTCGACGTGACTTACTCTTACGCCGACGCGGGGGCCGCTTCGCGCGGCCGCCGCGCGGATCGCGCCTGGCGCCGGGCATCTTCTCCTGCCGCCTCGTCGGCCGCCTCGCGCGCCGTTTCGGCGTCGACCGATTCCTTCATGCCGCGGCCCGACATCACTGCTTCCGCGATCTTCGACGCGAACAACCGAATCGCTCTGAGCGCATCGTCGTTGCCCGGAACGATGAAATCGACCACGTCAGGATCGCAGTTGGTGTCCACGATGCCGATGACCGGAATCTTCAGCTTGCGCGCCTCGACGACGGCAATCTGCTCCTTCTTGCTGTCGACGATGAACACCGCGTCGGGCAGCCGCGACATGCCGCGGATGCCCTCGAGGTTTTTCTGGAGCTTCTTCCGCTCCTTCTCGTTCCGTGCGATTTCCTTCTTCGAGAGCGTGTCGTAGCGCCCGTCGGTCGACATCGCCTCGAGATCGCGGAGCCGTCCGAGGCTCCGCTGAATCGTGGCGAAATTGGTCAGCAATCCGCCGAGCCAGCGCTCGTTCACGTAGTACATGCTGCAGCGCTGCGCTTCTTCCGCGATGACGTCTTTCGCCTGGCGCTTGGTTCCGACGAAAAGAATCGTCCGGCCTTCGGCGGCGAGGTTGGTGACGAACTCCAGGGCCTCCCGGAACAGCTTCACCGTCTTGCCCAGGTCGATGATGTAGATGCCGTTCCGCTGGCCGAAGATGTATTCCTTCATCTTCGGGTTCCACCGCTTCGTCTGGTGGCCGAAGTGAACCCCAGCCTCGAGTAGTTCCTTCATCGCGATCGCTGCCAAGCGTCCTCCACTCTAACGGTTCGGCTGAAGCCGGACACTGCGTCCCTGGTTATTGCCCCTCAAGGTTACCGCTTGCTGAACTGGAAGCGTTTGCGCGCTCCAGCCATGCCGTACTTCTTGCGCTCCTTGATCCGGGCGTCGCGGGTGAGAAGGCCGTCTTTCTTCAACCGCTTGCGCAGTTCGAGGTTGTATTCGACCAGCGCACGCGCGATGCCGAGCTTCACCGCACCTGCCTGGCCCGAGACGCCACCGCCGGCGACCGTCGCCAAGATGTCGAACTTGTCGGCGGTCTCGGTGAGGATGAGCGGTTGACGAATCTGCGTGCGGAGCGCTTCGCTCGGGAAGAACGCGTCGAAGGTCCGGTGGTTGACGCTGATAGACCCGGTGCCGGGTCGAAGAAACACGCGGGCGGTGGAAGTTTTCCGGCGCCCTGTTCCGTAATACTGAACTGCTGCCACGTTACGTGACCTCGAGCTTGGATGGCTTTTGCGCTGTGTGCGGGTGATCCGGACCAGCGTAGACTTTCAGCTTGCGATACATGGCCTGGCCGAGCTTCGTCTTGGGCAGCATGCCGTGCACCGCGTCCTCGACCAGCTTATGGGGTTTGCGCTGGCGCACGAGCCGCGCGCGTTCTTCGCGCAACCCGCCTTCATAGCCGCTGTGCTGGCGATAAATCTTCTGGTCCTCTTTGCGGCCGGTGAGTTTGACCTTGGCCGCGTTGACGATGACGACGTGATCGCCGGTGTCGATGAAGGGCGTGTAGGCTGCCTTGTGCTTGCCCTGAAGGAGCCGCGCTGCAATGGTGGAGATGCGGCCCAGTACCTGCCCGTCGGCATCGATGAGGTGCCAGCGGACGTGATCGGCCGCGTGCTGCGCGTTGGCTATAAACGTAGACATCCTTGAAGACGGCCTCTTTCTCTCCCAGCGGGCACTGAGCCCGTGCTTTAC
>QHWL01000577.1 GCA_003222555.1 Acidobacteriota bacterium
ATCATCTCGACCAGGCCTCCCGCGATGAAGTCCATTGAAATCGAGAGCGGTGGACCGGTCATGCCGAGATCGAAGTCGCGCGCCACCGTGAGGTCGCTGGTGAGCTTCGGATCCTCCAGGTGACCCATGCCCGGCGGGCGCACGCATGCCTCGGTCAGCCGGTCGTACAGCCAGGCGGCAGTGCGGTCGCCGAGGTTGGCGCCGACCGCCTGGTGGATTGGGCTGAGCACCTGAAGCAGAACGAAGACAACGCCGGCGAGCGCGAGCGGGCCCGAGAGGCCATCGCTGCGCTGCACGGCGGCGACGAGCACGCCCATCGCGATGGCGAACACCGCGGGCAGCACTCCCCGCAGGACGAGCACGACCCACCAGACAACGGCGAGGGCGCGATCGGCCTTCGAAAGGGCCGCGAAGAACTTCCACTCGTTACGCGCCCGCAGGCGCTCGATCATGTGTCACCGCCGGCGTTCCGCGTGAGGACGCAGAAAGCGGTGTCAGCTTAAGGTGCTACGGGACAGAGATCAACCTGGAGGCGGTGGCTGGCGGCAAGAAGTGTTACACGCGAGACCGATCAGGACAACGAGAGACCAAGGACCGCTGCAGCGGTCAGACCCTCCGGCTCGTACGCCGGAGGGGCAATCGGGTGGTCGTGCTAGGCGTTGACCGACACTGCCGCGAATGCCGCGTTGAGCGCGGCGCTGTCGAGAAACGATTGCACCTCGATCACGGCTTGGCCGGCGCGGCGAACGGCCCCACCTCGGGCTTGCCTTGCGTGTTGGCGAGCGGACCGAGCTCGGCGGCCACCCCGCGCGCGATCGCCGCGGTCTCGCTGCCAGCCTGGAAGCACGTGAAGTCCGGCCGGTCGCGCCACGCCAACGGACCGCACAGCCGCACGCGCGCTTTGATGGCCGCGTCGTGGACGATGTTGATGGCGCGCTCGTAGTCTGGCGTCCCCTGACGGAAACCCGAGAAGTTGCCGAGGTCGCCGCTGGCGGCGAACACCGCGGTGACGCCGGGCACTTTGGCGATCTCGTCGGCGTTCTTGAGACCCTCGAGTGTTTCGATCATCAGGACAAGCACGATGTTGTCGTTGATCGTGTTGCGATACCCGCCGGGCACGCCGCCCCACATCCCGCTGTCGAAAGCCTGACCACCACCCTGGCTGCGGCGGCCGAGTGGCGGGAAGTACGCCCAGTTCCGCGCCTCGATGGCTTCCGCGAGGGTGTCGACCGTGGGGACGACGACGACCAGAGCGCCGGCGTCGAGCGCATGCTGAATCTCGCGTTCGTCGGTGTAGGCGACGCGCACGCCCGGCACCGCCTTCGCGTCCGGACAGGTGCGCCACATCCGCGCAACCGCCTCCCAATCGCGATCGTTGTGCTGCATCTCGGTCCAGATGAAGTCGTAGCCCGCGTTCGCCATCGCACAGTACGTCGCCGGATCGGTCGCGCTGAACAGCGTGCCGCCGGTGACCTTCCCGCCTTGCATCATCTTGATCTTGACCGGATTCCAGACTTTCGCTCCCGCCGGAGGGTTGAAGGCCGGTCCGTACTTCCAGGCAGCGGGATCGAAGGCGCCTTGATTGACGGCGCCGGGCGGCGCGACCCTGCGCGCGTTGCTGTCCTTGCCTGCGGGCGCGGCGAGCGGGAACTGCGTGGCGCCAGGATTGGCGTTGTTGGCGTACGGATCGGCCGTCGGCGGCGGCTGTGTCTGCGGGCTTGGCGTTTGGGCCGTAAACGATGCCAGACCGAGCGCGGCGCACACAATCACGGTGAGATACAGGTGCTTCATGATCATTCTCCCATCTCCAAAGGCATTACCTGGCATTTCACAGATCGTTTCCGGAGTACGACTGGTTGAACGATTTATTGCACAACGGAAAATCGGGGACGATATTGCCCACGAGGCTGTGTGAGAGCGCGGGCCAGTTGAAGAACGACGGGTCCACGATCTTGCACCGGTGCAGTGTACCGTCGTCTCCCGTCATAATCCAGTGCACGATTCGGCCGCGCCACCCCTCGACGATACCAAACGCCGATACAAAGGCGCGCGGACGACCGACGATCGCCCGGATAGCGCCTGACGTCAGCCGCTCGGCCGCCTGATGAATCAGCTTCGCCGACTCACGCACCTCTTCGACTCTCACCACCGTCCTGGCGTTGACATCGCCGCTGGTCTCCACCGGCACCCTGAACTGGAGCTGCGGATAGGCCGCAAACGGATGGTCGCGGCGCGCGTCGAGGTCGATGCCCGACGCACGGCCCACATATCCCAGCACGCCATAATCCTTCGCGAGCTCCGG
>QHWL01000578.1:0-1172 GCA_003222555.1 Acidobacteriota bacterium
CCATGTTGTTCGCTGCCGGTCCGCCTGATCTGTTGGTGGCCATCCGGAATGGCGATCACTCGCAGGTCCGGAAATTGATTGAGGCGGCTGGGGACGTGAACACCGTGGATAACGATGGCACCACGGCTTTGATGCATTCGGTCATCGAGTCCGACGTGAAAATGATGAAGCTGCTGATCGATAAGGGTGCCGATGTCAACATGAAGAATTCTCTGGATTCCACGGCATTGATGTACGCCGCCACCAACCTGGCCAAGACGCGAGTGTTGCTGGATGCGGGCGCCGAGGTGAAAGTCAAAGGCAAACGCGGCGCGACACCAATGAGCGTCGCCCTCACAACCTTCGGATCGACTCCCGTTTTGAAACTTCTTGTGAACAAGGGAGCCGAACTGGAGGACCGGCTGATGACGCTTGCAGCCGGGACCGGCGATCTCGAAGCAATCCAGTACCTCCTCAGCATCGGCGTACCTGCCGGTGACCGTACCGGCGCCGCGCTCTCGGCGGCCATTACCGCGCGATGTGATGCATGCGCGCGGCTGCTTGTGGAAAGAGGTGCACCGGCCAGCGCACTGCGTCCCAACGGAACACTTAATACAAACGTCGGAGCCAGCTCGGGAGGCGTGTTGAACGATACCGCGAAGCGTTCGATGCCCGAGCTTTCTCAGTTTCTGCTCGAGCACGGCGCTTCTCTCGAGTCCACGGACCGGGAACGATTTACTCTGCTGATGCAAGCAGTGCTCTCGATGGAACCTCGCCGCGACCAGATGGTCGAATGGCTGCTCTCGAAAGGCGCTGATCCAAACGCCAAGAACGATCGCGGTGACACAGCGTACGTGCTGGCGGCGCGCGTGGGGATCCCGTCCACTCTGAATCTCCTGGTGAAGGCGGGCGCAAAGGAAGTTGACGAAGAATGGCCCAAACCTGCGGGAGGCGCGCTACCCGTGGACGCGGCGGTGAAAAAGGTCATCCCCCTCATTGAAATGAGCGGGGAGCCGGGTTGGAAGGCCCGTCGCTGCGTTTCCTGTCACAGCAATTCTCTTCCACAAATGACGGTCGCGCTGGCCCGGCAAAAAGGGTTCGCCGTCAATGAGGAGCAAGCGAAAAAGGAGCTGGGCTTCGCCATCGCCACCGACGAACCTGTTCTTGAACCGAATCGGTTGGGCTCTTCGCCG
>QHWL01000578.1:1202-4248 GCA_003222555.1 Acidobacteriota bacterium
CACGCTCGGTTACACACTCATGGGGATGGCGGCGGCCGGCGCTCCCGCGGATGCATTGACCGACGCGCACCTTCATTTCATGTCGCTTAACCAATACCCGGACGGCGCATTTAGAAACGCGAGCTACCGACCCCCGACAGAGTATGCTCCGTTGACGACGTCGGCAGTGGCGCTGCGGTCGATCAAGCTCTATCCCATTCCCGGTCGCCGCGAGGAGTTCAAGGAGCGGGTGGACCGAGCCAAACGGTGGCTCCTCTCGGCAAAGGCGTTCTCCACGGAAGAACGATCCATGCAGCTCAATGCGCTCGCGGATGCCGGCGCCTCTCGATCCGAACGCGCTCCGTTCGTGAAGACATTGAAGGCTGCTCAGAATCAAGATGGAAGTTGGAGCCAGCTTCCAAGCGTCCGGCCTGACGCCTATGCCACAGGCGAGGCGCTCTACGCCTTGCATGTCTCGGGGAGCGTGCCTGCCAACGATCCCGTCTACCAGAAGGGTGTGCAGTGGTTGCTGCGGAATCAACTCGCAGCAGACGGGTCGTGGTTCGCACCGACACGCACCGTGCCGGTTCAGCCGCACACGTTCGAGAGCTTCCCCAACGGCTGGCATCAATTTGTCTCGGATGCTGCTTCGTGCTGGGCAACGATGGCATTACTCTTTACACTGCCGGACAAGCCTCGCTCGAGCAGCTGATTTCGTCTAATCTATCCGCGACGCCGGGTTCGCCGCCGGCACGTCCTGGGATCCTCGACGCCGAGAATCGACGGGGGAAGGGAGCTGCCCAGGGACCAGAAGGAGCGTTATGCTAACCGCGAGACGGCCCGGCCCTGATGTTTCCTATCGTCCGAAGCGAGGTGCAGCCATGATGCGTGCGTTCTACGGAATCGCCCTCGGAAGCCTGCTGTTGCTGACCGGTTCCATCGTTGCCTCCGCGCAGGGTGGAAGCGCACAGCCGAACGGGTTCACCAACCTGCAGGTCTGGCCTGTCGACACGCCGCGCGCGGTCGTTCTGAACTTCATGAACGCGTTCAACCGCTCGCTCGGCGTCGAGTGCAACTATTGTCACGTCCAGCGTGACGGCAAGTTCGACTTCGCGTCCGACGAGAAGCGCGAGAAGCGCGTGGCGCGCAAGATGATTCTCTTCCGCGATTCGATCAACGTGGAGCTGGCGGCCATCGTCGACAAACCGGTTACCGCCGGGCCGACATCCGTCGAAGCGCGCCCCGGCGCGCCGACGCGGGTCCTCTGCGCGTCATGCCACCACGGCCTGCCGATTCCCGCCCCGCTCGGCGAGGTGACGAGCGAGGCCGAGAAGAGTGGTGGCGCGATCGCGGGCCTCGCGAAGTTCAAGGAGCTCCGCGCGAAGTTCTACGGCGGCCAGCAGTACGACTTCACCGAATACGCGCTCGTCGGCATCGCGACCACCGCGCTCAACGCGAAGCGGCCGGATGATGCGCTCAGGTATCTGCAGGCGAACCTCGAATACTTCCCCAAGTCGTCGATGACGTATCAGGCGATGGCGCAGGCGAAGAACGCGAAGGGCGACAAGGGGGCCGCGATCAAGGATCTCGAGACCGCCGTGCAGCTCGACCCGCAGAACGCGCAGGCGAAGAATCAGCTGCAGCAGCTCAAGGGTCAGTAGTCGTCTCGCGCGCGACGTTGGCATATGACAATGATCGATGAGGAGACCGGTTATGGATTTGACTAGACGCACCATCCTGGCAACGGGCGCCGCGGCGACGGCGATGGCTGTTGCGCCGCGGTTGTTTGCTCAGCAGGCGGGCAAAGGAGGAACTGGCAAGTTCTACGAAAAAGGCTCCGCTCGCATCTACTATGAGGAGGCCGGGTCCGGCTTCCCGCTGATGCTGCTTCCCGGCGGGGGATTGAACTCGACGATATCCTTCTTCACCGGCAACGCGCCCTTCAACGCCATCGAGGAGTTCAAGGGAGAATATCGCTGCATCACGGCGGACCTGCGCAACGCTCCTACCGGCCGCTCCACCGGCCCTGTCGAGGTCGACCGGCCGTGGGATTCCTACGCCGACGACCAACTTGGCCTGATGGATCATCTGGGCATCGACAAGTTCATGGTGATGGGTTTCTGCATTGGCGGCCCCTTCATCTGGAGTCTCTTGAAGCGCGCGCCCGATCGTATTGTTGCGGCTGTGCTGGCGCAGCCCGTGGGATGGCGTCCTGAGATGCGCGACCCAAAGTACCCGGGCGTATTTTGGAATTCTTGGGGTCCGGCGCTGACCGCCCAGCGGCCCGAGGTCACGATGCCGATGGTCGACAAATTTGTGACCAGGATGTTCGGCACCAACCCCGACTTCGTCTTCACCGTGACACGGGATTTCGTGCGTGGTTGCCAGAATCCGGTCCTGGTCCTGCCCGACGATGTTCCGGCACACCCTTACGCCGTCGCAATGGAGTGCGCGATGCTCGCGCCGAAAGCCGAAGTGAGCATGTTCCCCTGGAAAGAGCCGAAAGAGCGGATTCCCCTGGCCGTGCGCCAAATCCATTCCTTTCTCAAGGCGCATCGGTCGGCTTTGACGGCAGTATCGAACTCCATACGCATCATCCCATCAGTTGGCGTTCGCAAGCGGATTGGGACGCAGCTGGAACTGGGCTGCATAGGGAGGGGTTCCCTTGCCGCCTTCGCTGTGCCACGGCGCGCGGCCGCCAAACGTCGCCCACAATCCCCTGGCGCTCCACCCACCGTTGGGATCGTCGATGCGCCCCTCCATTCCCTTCGCGAAGAACGCCATCGGGTACGGGACGGCGATGTGGACCCACTTCCCATTCGCGAACGCCTGCATCCCATCGGACTGATTGTCGAGGACCATCACCGTGTCTTTGCCCAGTCCGAAGACGTCATGCATGTCGACCCAGACGTAATACGGGCTTGCGACAGTCCCCATAGGACCTTCCACACCATCGAACTTCGGTCCAGGCAGCGGATTGAGTGTGAAGCCTTCAGGACAATGATCCCCGGTGGCGGTGGGCCCGTTGCGAACCCGGCACTTGCTGCGGTCGAAGCTGATCAGGTTG
>QHWL01000579.1:0-2101 GCA_003222555.1 Acidobacteriota bacterium
GACCTCGGCCTCGGTCAACTCAAAACCCTTGTCTCGGAACGCCGTAAGCGTCTCGAGCGGATCGCGCAGAAATTGCAGGCGCAGCTCTTCGTCCGTGAGCAATCGACCGATGACGAGTTGTACCGTCCTCTGAGACATGATGCGACTGCTAAAATCCGGTTCCCGTGCCAGTGCGGAACAGGCCGCGCGGCGCGGGCGTCGGCAGCAGAACGATGTTGGACCCCCTCAGGCCGAAAGTGTCCCCCGCGGCGAGCGGCGGCGCCTGCTGCACCGCTTCGAAGTTGACGAGCGACGACTCGTGGTCGAGTGTCGTCTGGAGCAAATTCACCTGGGCTTGCAGTAAGTCACGCTGCGCCTGCGTGACGAGGAACGTTGTCGACAGCCCGACCTCGTAGCGACGCTGCTCGGCGTCGAGGCGTTGCTCGGCCAGCGTCGCGCCGGCGCGTGCGGCATCGACACGTTCGGCGGCGCTCTGTATCTGGCGGCCGGCCTGCCTGATGGTCTCGGCAGCCTCGAGTCGGAGGCTGGCGATCCGTTGTGCCGCCTGCCGCCGCTCGACCTGCGCCCGCGCCAGGCTCGCGTCTTCATAGCTGCGTCCGAGTGGGTAGCTCACCGTGACGCCAAGACTCCATGTCGGGTAATCCGGGGTGAACGCCTGGGTGAGGGCGTCGCCGAAGCTCCGATTGAGCGTGCCGGTCACGATGCCCGGAAACCCGCCGGTGCGCAAGAATTGCGTGCCCGCGAGGCCGCTGCCACGAAACGACGTCTCGAGTCGGACATCGGGTAGCCGCTGGTTGCTGAGGAACTCCACGTTGGTCCTCGCATTCTCCAGCTCGTGGCCGGCGCGCGCGATGTCGTACCGCGCATTCAGCGCGTTCGCAACAGCCGCGTCGACGTCGGGCAGTGGACCGCGCCCTGCCGGCTCCTCAATCGGATCGACGCGCGTTCGCCAGAATGACGTGTCTGCTGGATCCATGATGAGCCGACGAAGACGATCCTCAGCATCCGCGGCGGCCGTGCGAGCACGAATCAGGTTCTCGCGCCGTTGCGCGACTTCGGCCTCCGCCTGCACCAGATCAAGTGGTGGAATCTGCCCGGCGCCGACACGCACGTTGTTCTGTCGCGCGAGCTCTTCGGCGAGCTCGAGCGACCGTTGCTGGACAGTGACGTTCGCCACGGTCGCCTTGAGCGTCCAGTAGGCCTGCTTGACAGCCGCGACCGTCTGGACGACCGACTCGCGGAAGCGAAGCTCCGAACTCTCCTGATTTCGCTTCGCGATGATGTACTGCTGTCGCGCGGGGTCGATCTTGCGGTCCCTCAGCAGCGGCTGCGAAAATGCGATCTGGACGCCAGACTGCAGGCTCGGATCGAAGCTGCTGATCGGATTGTTGGTCGTCGTGCGCGCCGTGTCCCACGAAACGCTCCAGGTACCGGCGCCCCTCGGCAGTCGCTGCCGCACGCCTGTGGACGAGAACCAGTCATTCGTGTCCACGCCGCGATCGCCCAGCAGAAAGTTCGACGGCGGGGTGACACTGCTCGAACGTCCGAAAATGGTGGAGAACACAGGTGTGAAAGCACCCTTGCTCTCACCCACGTGTGCGGCCTCGACCTCCGTGCCGAGCCGGACGATCGCCAGATCGGGATTGTTTTCGACAGCGCGGTGGACCGCCTCCTCGAGCGTGAGCTGAAGCGTTTCGACGGCTGGCTGTGCGACCTGCGCCGAGGCAGGTGCTGCGATCAGGGCGGCGGTGAGAGCGACCGCGCCGGCATTTAGTTGGAGGAAATTCTTACGATTCATATCGTTGCCTCGCTAGCTGTGACCAACTGCTGTCTGCGCCTACAGTGCAGCCCCCGCCAACTCGGGGACACTGCCCGACCTCTCGTCCTCGTGCTCGAAGACCGCAACACGCGTGCGCGCCACGAGCATGTAAATCGACGGCACGACGAATAGCGTGAACAGCGAGCCGATGATCATTCCGCTGACCAGCATGATGCCGATGCTGTTGCGGGCTCCGGCGCCAGGTCCGGTCGCCAGGACGAGCGGGAAGTGACCGACGACGGTAGCCGCGGTCGTCATCAAAATGGGGCGCAGTCGCGTGAC
>QHWL01000579.1:2160-3641 GCA_003222555.1 Acidobacteriota bacterium
GCACGATGAGGATGCCGTTCTTCGAGACCAATCCGACCAGCGTGATCAGTCCGACCTGGCTGTAGATGTTGAGCGTGGTGAGCCCGAGGAACGAGAACAGCAGCGCTCCCGACACGGCCAGCGGCACCGAGCCGATGAGAATGATGAACGGATCGCGGAAGCTCTCGAATTGCGCCGCCAGGACCAGGTAAATGAGGATCGCCGACAGCAGGAAGGTGCCGAGAAAACTGCTGCCCTCGGTCCGGAGCTGGCGCGACTGGCCGGCGTAATCGACCGTGAAGCCCTGCGGCAGGATGGCCCTGGCTTCGTCTTCGAGCAAGCGCAGCGCCCGATCGAGCGGCACCGGCGGCGGGATCACTCCCTGCACCCGCACGGCGTTGAGCTGCTGGAACTTCTTCAGCTCGCGCGGCTCGGCGGTCGTCCGCAAACTCGCGAACGTCGACAGCGGCACGAGCTTGTCGCCGGATCCCGTGATGTAAATCTGCGACAGTTGATCGGGGGTGAGACGCTCGGAACGCTGGATTTGCGGAATCACCTTGTAGCTGCGGCCCTGAATGCTGAAGCGGTTGACATAGTCGCCGCCCAGCAAGACTGAAAGGTCGCGGCCGGCCTGACTCAGGTCGACTCCCTGCGAGCGGAGCTTGTCACGATCGAAGACCACCTCCGCCTGGGGTTGATCGAACTTCAGGTCGGCGTCCGCAAAGATAAACAGACCGCTCGCGAACGCCTTCTGCACCAGCTGCTTCGCAAGCTCGCCCAGCTGCTGCGGTTCGGCCGCCGAGGCGATCACGAAATCCACGGGAAAGTCGCCGCCGCCGGGCAGTGGCGGCGGGGTCAAGGGAATCGCGCGAACGCCTGGGATCTTCGACAGCGGTCCCATGGCTTCCATCAGGAGCTGTTGCGCCGTCTTGCTCCGCTCGCTCCACGGTTTGGTGACCATTCCGCCGAAACCGGTCGTCGGAAACGTGAGCTGAAACGTGCTGCCGGTTTCGGGAAACGATCGATAGACGTCGTAGATTTGCGCGGTGAACAGCCTGGTCTGCTCAATCGTGGAGTTCGGCGCCGCCTGAACGATCGAGAACACGACGCCCTGATCTTCGGCGGGCGCGAGCTCACGCTGCGAGAACATGTAGAACGGCACGATCAGCGCGGCCACGATCAGCCAGAGGACCAGGACGACCGGCCGGTAGCGGAGCGTTGCGGATAACGCTTGCGTGTACCGGTGCCGAACCCCTTCGAAGCGACGATTGATCCAGCCGGCGAAGCCCCGTTCCGTGTCGCCCGAGCGCAAAAGCGTCGCGCCCATCATCGGGGAAAGCGTCAGCGCGACCACGCCGGAAACGATCACCGCTCCCGCCAGCGTGAACGCAAACTCGCGGAACAGCGCGCCTGTGAGACCACCCTGAATTCCAACAGGTGTGTACACCGCAGCCAGCGTGATCGTCATGGCGATGATAGGGCCGACGAGCTCACGGGCCGCC
>QHWL01000580.1:0-435 GCA_003222555.1 Acidobacteriota bacterium
CGACGACATTCTGTGGCTGGTTGAAGACGGCGTCTTGACGCTCGGATACCAGTCCAGCAGCTACCTGACCGATCGCGTCCCTGATCTGGGACTGGCCGATCTCCCCTTCCTGTTTTCCAATGCCATCAACGCGCGCGCCGCCATGGACGGGAAGCTCGGTCAGGTGTTGACCGCCAGAATCGAAGCGGGCATGAATTATCGGATTCTCGGCTACTTCGAAAACGGCTTTCGCCATATCTCGAACCGCCTCCGGCCGATTCACACGCCTGCCGACGTGAAGGGCATGACGATTCGCGTGCTCCCCAGCAAGGTGCAGGTGCGGACCTTCGAATTACTGGGCGCCAACCCAAGAGTCATGGACCTGTCGGAAGTGATCGACGCCGTAAAGGCCGGTACGCTCGATGCCCAGGAGAATCCCTTCGCGAATACCGTGAC
>QHWL01000580.1:481-2566 GCA_003222555.1 Acidobacteriota bacterium
GACGAATCACTTCTACCTCTCGCGGCCGATCTTTCTGCACCGGCCGTCGTTTGACGCGTGGCCGCACGCGCTGCAACAGGAACTTCGGGAGGCGGTTCGCGAGGCGGTCGCGTTCCAGCGCGACCTGCATGTGAAGGAGGAAGAGGAGGCGATGGCCGCCATCGGGAAGGAAGGCGGGGAGATCATCGATCTCACGCCGGAGCAGCACAAGGCGTTCGTCGCCGCCGTCACCCCGATTTACGGCGAGGCGCGCAGCCAGTACGGCCGAGAGATGCTGGCGCTGGTCAACCTGTGATTCCCAGAACCCGATCCCCCTTTGTCGCCGTTGATTTTCGCGAGCGATGCCGGCACGATGAGGGCGTGCTGACGTGCGAACGCTACTTGACAACAGGCGACCACCTCCCTACGCTACAGCTTTGGTTTGATCCCCTACCGCTCAGCTGAGCGGGGCGATTCGACCCTCAGCTGTCAGGAGTGGTCACCCGGAAGCGCGTCCGGGAGGAAATTTATGCGGCTCCGGTTCGCGACTTTCCTCATCGTTGCGACGCTGTTATCGCGGATTCAGCTACCGATCGCCGAGGCCGCCAGCGGAGGCGCGCAAGCCCCGGGAGCCACGGCCATCCCACGCACGCGCGACGGCAAGCCGGACCTGTCGGGGGTTTGGCAGGTCATGAATACGGCGGCGTGGGACATTCAGGATCATTCGGCCCGACAGGGTGTGCCCGCCGGCCAAGGTGTCGTCGAAGGCAACGACATCCCCTATCAGCCGTGGGCGCTGGCGAAGAAGAAGCAGAACTACGAACAGCGCGCCACGCTGGACCCCGAAACGAAGTGTTACTTGCCGGGTGTGCCGCGACTCACGTACATGCCGTTCCCATTTCAGATTATTCAGATGCCGAACGAGGTGACGGTCCTGTACGAGTACGTGCATGCCGTCCGCTACATCTTTACGAACGGGACCCAACATCCTCGGGGCCACATCGATTGGTGGCTGGGAGATTCGCGCGGCCGCTGGGAGGGCGATACGCTTGTCGTCGATCTCACCCACTTCAACGACGCGACCTGGTTCGATAGGGCCGGCAACTTCCACAGCGATGCATTGCATCTCGTCGAACGCTATACGCCGATCGATACCGATCACATCAACTACGCCGTGACGGTCGAAGATCCAAAAGTGTTCACGAGGCCGTGGAACATGAGCATGATGCTCTATCGCCACAAGGAGCCGAATGTTCAGCTTCTGGACTATGAGTGCTACGGTTTTGATTTTGAGAAATACTATCCGTATCCAGAAATGAGAGTTCCCAAATGAGACTCGAACGTGTGATCGTGGCTTTCGGGATCACCGCGGCGCTCTTCTCGGCGGCGGTGCCTGTGGTTGGGCAAGCAGGCGGGGCAGCCGGGAATCGGGCTGAAGTATCCAGACCTTGGCCGCCGAATCACCTGCCAGACGGTCAGCCGGACGTGCAGGGCATCTGGGCTGCTGCGGCCGGCGGGTCGACGTCTCTGACCAATCCAATAGACGGTCAGGCGGATTTCGATCGGCATGTGACCGGAGCGGACCCGCGCGTCCCCAGCAGGGTCATCGATCCTCCCGATGGCCTGATTCCTTATCAGCCGTGGGCGGCCGCGAGACAGAAGCAGCAGGCCCAGGATTACGATCACCCGACGAAACCTGAGCATTTCGATACGCAGCACCGGTGTCTGCTCTCCGGGGTGCCACGACTGTACTACATCGTTCCGGCGTTCAAGATTATTCAGCCTCCTGGATCTGTCGTGTTCATCTGGGATGAGTATCACGCGTATCGCGTGATTCCTCTCGACGGGCATCCGCATGTCGGGCCGAACTTGAAACTGTGGATGGGCGATGCGCGCGGCCACTGGGAAGGGAACACGTTGGTCATCGACACGACCAACGTCAAAGGAGCCCGTCTCACCTATATGGGCGATTTTTACAGCGACAACGCACATGTCGTCGAGCGCATCACGTTCGCCGACGCCAACAACATGAACTACGAAGCGACGATCGACGATCCGACGGTGTACACGCGGCCCTGGACGCTGCGTGTCGCCGAGAGGCGCAGG
>QHWL01000615.1 GCA_003222555.1 Acidobacteriota bacterium
CAGTTCGCGTGGAACATTCAGTACCCGGGTGCCGACGGGAAGTTCGGACGCACCGACGTGAACCTCGTATCCGCGTCGAACCCGCTCGGCCTCGATCGCGCCGATCCGAACGCGAAGGACGACATCACGACGATCAATCAGCTGAATGTACCCGTCGACCGTCCCATCCTGGTGCACCTCTCGACCAAAGACGTCATCCACAGCTTCGGC
>QHWL01000616.1 GCA_003222555.1 Acidobacteriota bacterium
TCCCGTCGCCGCGCGGCCGCACGATGCTCGACAAGCGCGAGTGGCTGAAGCGGCACGCCGATCATCTGCGCCGGACCCTGATGCTCGAGCCGCGCGGCCACGCCGACATGTACGGCGCGATCCTCACCGAGCCAGTGTCGCCGGGCTCGCAAGCGGGCGTGCTCTTCATGCATAACGAGGGCTACAGCACGATGTGCGGCCACGGCGTGGTCGCCGTCACGACCATCGCGCTCGAGCGAGGGCTGCTGCTGCCGGGCGGCGATGGCGCGACCGTTGTGTATGACTCGCCAGCCGGAACGATTAGAGCGAGGGGCCATTTCGCAGCCGCCGCTGCCGCGATGCCGAGCGATGTTGGCGAGGGATCGGCGAGTGGAGCCCCACGAGAAAGCAGAGAACGCCGTGTCACGAGCGTGGCCTTCGTGAACGTTCCGTCGTTCGTGTTGCGCGGTGGATTTCCGGTAAAGATCGGCACGCGGCAGATACGAGCCGACGTGGCGTTTGGCGGCTCGTTTTACGCCATCGTGGACAGCGAGGCGGCGGGGCTGCCAATCGACACGGCGCATCTGCCCGAACTGCGGCGCGCCGGGATGGAGATCAAGCGCGCGGTTGAAGCCGCG
The DNA here is from genome assembly GCA_003222555.1 of Acidobacteriota bacterium. Taxonomy (GTDB): domain Bacteria; phylum Acidobacteriota; class Vicinamibacteria; order Vicinamibacterales; family CAVVIG01; genus JAHFUJ01. Next base: position 618 of record QHWL01000616.1, read on the forward strand.
CAGATAATCGCGCATCCGCTGGAACCGGGCCTGGCCGGTATCTACGGAACGATCTTCACGGGCCCGCCAAACGATCCCGGGGCCGATCTGAGAAATGTCACGATCTTCGCGGATGCCGAAGTCGATCGGTCGCCCTGCGGAACCGGGACGTGTGCCGTGATGGCGGTCGTCGACGCCATGGGGCTTCTGAGCGAGGACAGGCCGTTCGTCCACGAGAGCCTGATCGGCACCAGATTCACGGGCCGGATCGCCGGCAGGACAGCGGTCGGCGAGTATCAGGCGATCGTGCCGGAGATCGAAGGGTCGGCCTGGATCACGGGCGAGCACACGTTTCTCGTCGACGATGCCGACCCGCTGGGCGGAGGGTTCCGGGTCTGAGTTTCTTCACGAGGGGAAATATGGCATGCTGGGCATCCAGCGATGCCCAAGCTCGATGCCAACTTGACGCTGCTCTTCAACGAGCTGGATTTTGTAGACCGCTTCCGTGCAGCGGCTGACGCGGGATTCAAAGCCGTTGAGTACCTGTTTCCTTATAACTATGAGACGCGCGTCCTGAAGCAGAAGCTCACCGATTTTGGCTTAGTGCAAGTCCTTCATAATTTGCCGGCTGGCAACTGGGCGAACGGCGAGCGCGGCATCGCTTGTCTTCCCACGCGCGTCGCCGAGTTTGAAGCCGGCGTCGATCAGGCAATCGAGTACGCAACCGCTCTCGACTGCGGGCAAGTGAATTGCCTGGCAGGCATCCGGCCACCGGATCTGGATGCGAACCATGCGCGCGAGACGTTCATCAAGAATCTGAGCTACGCGGCGCCTCGTTTCAAAGCAGCCCG
>QHWL01000614.1 GCA_003222555.1 Acidobacteriota bacterium
CGTAGCGTCCTGATTCAGCCGGCTGCTGCGCCTGCGCGGTGCCGGCGGCCGTCCGCGCGCATCGCACGAGGTGGAGAAAGAAGCTCGCAAACCCGAAGAGCACGCCGCCGGTGACGGCAAGCATCGCGACGATGCCCATGTAGACGCCCCACGCCATCGGCGAGTCGTTCTGACCGAAGCAGACGGGGCAGGCGAGCGCCGCTCGCGGCGCGGCGACGATGCCGAGTGTGATGAGCGTCTTGGGCATTACAACCCTTTCGTTTTCCGCTGGAAGGCCACGGCGTAGACCGCCAGCGCTCCGGCGCCGGCGACCGACGCGACGCCGGCAGCCGCGTAGCCGGCCTGATGGTCGATGCGGTACTGGCCGGCCGCCCAGGCGGCGAGGAATGCCGCCAGCACGATCGACAGGCCGATGAACAGCAGGTGAAAGGCGCGCAGCGACATCAGTACTTCACCCGGTCCATGTACGCCAGCACCGGAAGGAACAGCAGCATGAAGAAGAACGCGGCCGTGAGCAGCAGGGCGCCGTAAATCAGCTGCTTCTCGTGGCTGAGATGCATGAACACGCCGGCCACCATCGACCCCTTCATCGTCGCGATGATCAGCGCGATGGTGATCGCCAGCGGCACCGCGAGGTGGGCGCTCGCGGCGGCGACGGTGATGACGGTGAACACCATCAGCATCACGAAGACCGTGATGTAGCTGCGGACGCTCTTTTTGACTTCGGCCGGATCGGAATGCATCAATCACACTCCAAAGCTCTACCACGGAGGCCACGGAGACGAACGGAGTTCACGGTCTTTTTGATGATTGTCATCCGTGACCTCTGTTCGTATCGGTGTTCTCCGTGGTGGCTTTCCTTATAACAGATACAACACCGGAAACAGAAAAATCCACACGAGATCGACGAAGTGCCAGTACAACCCCGTCGCTTCAATGCGGTTCGAGAACTGGTCGGGGTTCTTCTTCCACAGCTTCGCGCCGGGCCCGAGGAAGTACGCCATCACGACCATCCCGCCGACGATGTGCAGCCCGTGGAGGCCGGTCAGCGTGAAGTAGATTGCGAAAAACGTGCTGTGCCACGGCCCCTCGCCTTTGCCGAAGTGCTCGCTGTACTCGAAGTACTTGTTGATCAGGAACACGAGCGCCAGCAAGAACGTGAGGCCGAGATACAGCCGGTGCTTGCCCCAGTCGTTCAACTTCAGCGACGCCCACGCCATCACCATCGTCACCGACGAGGCGATGAGGATGATCGTGTTGACAGTGCCGAGCGGCACGCTCAGCTCGCCGTGCGGCCACTCGGACGCGCCGACGCGCAGCAGAATGTAAGTGGAAAACAAGGCGCCGAACAGCATCACTTCGGACGCGAGAAACAGCCAAATGCCAAGCTTGCCGTTGTGCAGACCGGTGTCGGGCCTGGCTTCGACGATATACGGAATTTCCATGCTAGGCGCGCTCCGGTTCGAATTGCGGCGAGAAATCCTTGGCGGCGCCAGGCACGCTGTACTCGTACGGGCCGCGATACACGACCGGTGCGACCGTGAAATTGCCGTGTCCCGGCGGTGACGGCGCCGACCACTCAACCGTCGTCGCCTGCCACGGGTTGTCGTTCTCCACCTTCTTCCCGTTCTTGATGCTCCACAGGAAGTTGACGATGAACGGAATCTGGAACAGGCCCATCGTCCACGCGGCCATGCCGATGACCACGTTCCATTTCAGCAGGCTCTGATTGTGCGCGTACTGCATCCCGCCGTCGTACATCCGGCGGTTCATGCCGCCGAGGCCCTGGATGAACATCGGCATGAAGACCAGATTGATGCAGACAAACGTTCCCCAGAAATGAATCCTGCCGAG
>QHWL01000617.1 GCA_003222555.1 Acidobacteriota bacterium
CGCGGTGCACGCACGATCGCTCTCGATGATAAGACGCACAAGGTTTACCTGCCGACCGCCCGGACAGCACCCTCGCAAGGCGGCGGCCGAGCGACCTATCTCCCCGACACGTTCAAAGTGTTGATCGTTGGCAAATGATCATGTTGTTGCGGATTGGCATCCCCACGAGCATCGTCACCGTGCTGTGCACCGTGACGCTTGGCGCGCGAGGCCCGCCGCTGTCGCTGGTGCAGCCTGAGGGCCAGACGTCTCCCCCGATGATTGTCACGCTACAGGACGCGCTCGAGCGCGCCAAACGGAACGACGCGCAGTTTCAGTCAAGCGTTGCCGACGCGCAGCTTGCGAAAGAGGATCGCGTGCAGGCGAAGGCCGCGATCCTGCCGGCCTTTTCACACACGACTCAGTACTTGGGCACGTAAGGTGACACACCACTCAGGACCGGACGGTTCGTAACGAACGATGGCTTTGACGTGTATCGTTCGTGGCTGTTGGCGCGTCAGGAGATTTCGGCCAACATGTTGACGCCGTACCGGCGTGCGCAAGCAGCGGAAGCGCTGGCCCAGGCACGGCTCGACATTGCGACCCGTGGTCTCGCCGTTACCGTGACGCAGCGCTATTACGGTCTGATTACGGCAGAGCGTAAGTATTCAGCCTCACAGCAGGCGGCTCAACAAGCGCAGCGGTTTCTGGAAATCGCTCAGCAACAGCAACAGCTTGGGCAGGTGGCGCGAAGCGATGTCGTGAAAGCCGAGATTCAATTTCAACAGCAGCAGCAGGTCTATCGTGAATCGGCGCTCCAGATGGCAAACGCCCGGCTGCAGCTCGCAGTCGTGCTGTTTCCCACCTTGAACCAAAACTTCACCGTTGTCGACGATCTGACAGCGGTACCCTCACTTCCCTCCTTTCCCGACGCTCGGATGATGGCCGAACGTGGGAACCCCGATCTCCGCGCGGCGAGCGAAGCGTTGCGGGTGGCTCAACAAGATGTCCGTGGGGCGAGGAACGCGTTCCTTCCCACGATTCTCATCGACGCCGACTACGGCATCGAAGCCAACGAGTTCGCGCTGCACAGCCGAGTCTCTGCTCAGCCTGAACTCGGGGTGCTCCCAAATCTCGGTTACTTCGTCACGGCGAACCTGTCGGTGCCGCTGTGGGACTGGGGAGGGCTGCGGAGCAAGCTGCGCCAGAGTCGTACGCGAGAGACCCAGGCCCAGGTGGCGTTGAGTCAGGCGCAACGTCAACTGCTGAGCAATCTCTATTCGATGTACAACGAAGCGGTAGCCGCCAAATCGGCGGTGGATAGCTCCCAGCGCGTGTCCGAGCTCGCCGCTGAAAGCCTGAGATTGACGCTCCTTCGTTATCAGGCCGGAGAATCGACGGCGCTCGAGGTGGTCGACGCACAAAATACGCTGGTCCTGGCTCGAGACGGGTACGACGCCGCGCTCGCTCGATATCGAGTCGCCTTGGCGAGTCTCCAAACAGTAACAGGAACCTTCTGAGTCATGAACAAGCGCGCCGTTCAACGGGCTGCTGTCCTGCTCTCAAGCGTCATTAACGGGCTGCTGCTGTCGGCGTGCAAGGGCGCTCCGAAAGAAGACGTCGTTGCGCCGGTGGTGACGGTGGACGTTGCGCCCGTCCTCAACGCCCAAATTCAGCGCGTGATCAGGACCGAAGCCCTGATCTATCCGCTTCAACAGGCAGCGATTGCGCCAAAGATTTCGGCGCCGATCAAGAAGATCTATGTTGAAAAAGGCGCCGCCGTGCGCGCTGGACAACTGCTTGTCGAGCTCGAGAACCAGGACATCGTCGGGGCGCTGAAGGAAAGTCAAGCCTCCAAGGCGCTTGCGGAGGCGACGTTCGAAACGACCGCGCGTGCGACGGTCCCTGAAGAAATTCAAAAGACCGAGCTCGACGTGCAGGCGGCAAAAACTGCGCTCGACGCGCAACAGGCCATCTTCGACAGCCGGCAGAGTCTCTACAAGGAAGGCGCCATCGCTCAAAAGGACGTGAACGACGCACAGGTGACACTCACCCAGGCGCGCAACCAATACGAGATTGCGCGCAATCACCTCGGCAACCTTCAGCGCTTCGCCAAAGA
>QHWL01000618.1:0-382 GCA_003222555.1 Acidobacteriota bacterium
CAGGATGTTGTAGAACAGCGTGGGACTGAGGAGGCCGAACGCGGCCACCGCCAGCTCGGCCGCTGCGAAAAGGGCGATGCTGCTCTTTCGCGAGACTCGGTCGGCGACGTGTCCGCCGCCGACACTGCCACACCCAAGCCCCGCCATGAAGGCGGCCACCACGATCGTCGCGGAGTGGACGTCGGCGCCCGAGAAGATGACGAGCATCCGCTGCCACACGACCTGGTACACGAGCGCCGCAAAGCCCGACGTGAAAAAGATGGCAAGGGCTGGAGTCAGCATTGAGAGAGATTGTCCCACGCCGTCGTTCGATTGTGCGCGGCACAACACGGTGTTTTCGGGGACAGTCGGATCCGTGGCGCCGCAAGTCGTCGCCGCGCCG
>QHWL01000618.1:579-3218 GCA_003222555.1 Acidobacteriota bacterium
TCGCCGGGTTGCGGCTTTCGCTGACGTCGCCGTACCGGCTGCTGTTCTGGGCGATCGCCATCGGCCTCATCCGTCACGTCGCTGCGCCGGCGATACCAGTCTCTCGACACCTCCCGGCGCGGCTCGCCGAATACGTGCGGGTGGTGGCGGACTCGGCGCTGGTGGTTCCCGACATCGTCCCGCAGAACTCTGTACTGCAACGATCTGGCGGCACTCGATCGATCGGATGGTTGACGTGTGTCCTCTTGTTGTTCACGGTGTTGACGGCTGTTATGACGTACCCGCAGATCCGGCGGATGGGGGACGGTCTAGCGGACCCCGGCGATCCGCTCCTGAACCTGTGGGCGCTGTCCTGGGTTGCACACGAGCTGCCGATCGCGCCTGCCCATCTGTTCGACGGAAATATTTTCGCTCCCGAGCGGCAGACGCTCGCTTACTCGGAAACGCTGCTCGCGCCCGCAGTCGTCGCCGCGCCGCTGCTGTGGATGGGAGTCAGCCGAATCTTGGTCTACAACCTCGTGTTTCTCTCTGGCTTCATCTTCTCGGGAGTGGGCACCGCACTCCTAGTGCGTGATTTGACGCGGAACACGGGCGCGTCGATCGTGGCGGGCATCATCTTCGCGTACCTGCCGTTCCGGTTCGATCACCACGCGCAGCTGCAACTGCAGCAGGCCGAGTGGATCCCCCTGGCGCTCTGGGCTTTTCACCGGGTGATGAGTCGCGGCCGGGTCCGCGACGGGCTGTTGCTCGGCGTATTCGTCGCCGGCCAGGTCCTCTCGTGTATGTACTACGGCATCTTCCTGGCCAGTTACCTCGTCGTGGTTGGCAGCGCACTGCTGCTGTCGAATCTGAGCGTGGCGAGAACCAGGCTGCGGGTGCTCGCCGCCGGTGTGATGCTCGCGATCGTTCTCGTCGCGCCCGCGGGAAACGCCTACCTGGGGGCACGAGAGGCCGTCGGAGAACGGGGAGTCGGGGAGAACATCGCCTTCAGCGCCAGGTGGCGCAATTATCTCGCCGCACCGGACACCAATAGACTGTACGGATGGTCAGCCGACCGATTCGGTGCAATTGAGCGACGGTTGTTCCCCGGGCTCGTTGCCGTGACACTTGCCGCCGTGGCCCTGTGGCCGCCCTGGTCAGCGACGCGAGTGGCATACGCCCTCGGCCTGGTGTTTGCGGTGGACCTGACGCTGGGGTTCCATGGCCTGATGTACCGATTTTTGTACGCGCATCTGGCCCCATTCCGCGCGCTGCGCATTCCGGCATTGGCAGTCATTCTGGTGGGATTCTCGCTCGCCGTCCTCGCCGGATTTGGCGTTGCGCGAATGTCGTCCCGAATTACCTCGCCGAACTTCCGTGCGGCTCTGGTGCCGGTTTTGTGCGTCGCAGTACTCGTCGAAGCTTGCTCCATCCCTGTGTCCCTGATGACCATTCCCGCTGCGCCGCCCCTCATCTATACGGACCTGCTGCGCGACATCGGCGACTCGCCGCCGGCCACTATCGTCGAACTTCCGATGATGATCGGCCAAAGCGAGTACTACCACGACCAGATCTACATGTATTACTCGACCTTTCATTGGCAGACGCTGGTCAATGGCTATAGCGGTTTCTTTCCCCCGTCGTACCTTCAACTGGTCGCCGTTATGAGAGGGTTTCCGGACGCGCGCTCGCTCGACGCCTTGCGCGTGCGGGGAGCGCGGTACGCGGTGATTCATGGCGAGCGGCTCGCACCGGACGCGTACCAACGGTTGATTCACGCGATTGACGGGTGTCGGTGCCAGTTGACGCTCGTGGCCCGCCGCCCATGGCAGGGCCGAGAAATCAGCCTGTACCGTCTCGAATAGATCACCGTCTGCTCCGAGTAAAGGCAACCACGAAAACACGAAGACACGAAAAAAAGAATTCTTCTTCGTGTTTTCGCGGCTTCGTGGTTGCATTTGATTCTGCGGGTTCTGCAGGCTCGTCCTCGGTTCAGGCTACGATGGAGCGCGCAGGTGTTAGGATCTGCAAGGGGGTTAGCGATGAATCGACCTACGAAGAGCGCGAGGCTCAGTCGGAAGGATTTCTTGCGCGTGGTCGCGGGCGGCGCTACCGGGGCGGTCGCAGCGGCGGCGAGTGGGGGTGGCGGCTCAATGGAAGGCCGGGCCGCCCTTCAAGGTACCGGCAATCCCCGGAAGAGGACCAAGGCCGAACTGAAGGGCGCCACCGACGCCGTCGTCAAGTTCATCACGGGCACGAAGCTCGAACGCTTTCCTGGTGATGTCGTCGCGCAGGGAAAACGCTGCCTGATCGACGGGTTTGCTGTCATCCTCGCGGGGTCGACCGTTCCAGGAAGCGCTATCGTTCGTCAACACGTCGGCGCCACGACCGAAAAGAAAGAAGCATCAATCTTCGGACCGCAACCCATGATGGCGCCGGCCGCGCAGGCTGCGCTGGCCAACGGCGCTGCCGGGCACGCGATGGATTTCGACGATACCCAGCTCTCCACCACTCCCGATCGCACTTACGGCCTCTTGACGCATCCGACGGTTCCGGCACTGGCATCCTCGCTGGCGGTCGCTGAACAGCGGAAGACATCTGGCGCCGATTTTCTGGAGTCGTTCATCACCGGGTTCGAGGTCGAGTGCAAGATCGCCGAA
>QHWL01000619.1 GCA_003222555.1 Acidobacteriota bacterium
CTCGCGTCCCATACGCATGCCGGCCTCGATGAAATCCTGTACGTGGTCGCCGGGGAGGGAGCGTTGTTCATTGCGGGTCAATCGACTGCCGTCACCCCCGGATACTTGAGCGTGGTCCCGCGCGGTGTCCAGCACGCCATCGAACGTCGCGGCAAAAACCCCTTGATCGTGGTGTCTGCCTTGGTGGGGGCGCCGTGCCCGGCAGTGCCGACGGCCCAGCTGAGCGGCAGCAAGTAGCGACCCCGGCGCCGTCTACGGCCACATTGTTGCAGCCCATCAGTCTGGGACCGTCCTGGGTGGCGAGCTCAGCAGGGCTTGGCGGCCCCCACCAAGCACTTTTTTCATAGCGTGTTGCAACTTACGACGCGGGGAGGACATGCCGGTCGCCGCCCTGGCATTCTTCGGTGCGCGGAGCTCACCCATCGTAGCCGCCGGCAAGCTGGCAGAAAAGGGGACCCATGTTTCAACTGACCCTGCACGACCATCTTCGCCTGACGTTCGATCAAGTCGTCTACGATCACAAAGCGCACGTGAATATCGCATGTTCGCGCGCTCGTTGGAGTCGGTGGCTGAGGGCGGCTGAGGCGCTGTTGATGACGGGAGTCGCGTTCGCGGCATTTGCAGCGGCGTTCGGCCGCGGGTACGCGAATGAGATCGTTGCCGCCGTACTGGCGGGGCTGGCCCTGGCCACATTGCTGCTCCACTTGACCTTCGATCTCGAGGGGAATGCTCAGGTCCATGCCGCATGCGCGACCCGCTTGTGGCAGATCGGGGAGCAATATCGCGCCCTGTTGTCGGATATATCAGACCGCGCCATCGAACTCGAGACCGCGCGGTGCCGACGTGACGCGCTGATGAACGAGCTGACCGGGGTCTACGGAAACGCTCCACCCGCAGATCACCACGCTTATCCGCCGGAAGCGCAATCGATGCCGACGACCGAGGAAGCGGCCCTCACATGAGGAAATCTACCGGCCGGCCATTCACTGAAGTGCCAGGCGCACAAGCCACGCTTCAGGCGATTGGCTGACTGCGAGGCCACTCCGCGATCGATTTTGGTCTTCACCGCCGGCGAGGCGCCGAGAGAACCGAACCCGCGACGGCGTCCGCCAGCCTCGCGAGGTACTCCTGCCGCGCAATGGCGACCGCGCCGAGCGATGCGAGATGATCCGTGCACCACTGCACGTCGAGCAGCGGCATCCCGCTCGTCCGCATCAAGTCGACGAGCGCCATCAGCGCGACCTTCGACGCGTCCCGCTTGACATGAAACATCGATTCACCCGCGAAGAGTCCGTCGATGCGGACGCCGTACAGCCCTCCCGCAAGCTGACCATCACGGTCGAACACCTCGACGCTGTGTGCCCATCCGAGCTCGTGCAGTCTCGTATATGCCGTGATGAACTGTTGGCTGATCCAGCCGTCGTCTCGCGACGGGTCGGCACACCCGCCGATGACGCGCTCGAAACAGGTGTCGACCCGAATGTCGTACCGCTTGGCGCTCTGCCGCATCGACCGCGTGACGCGCAGCCGATCGAGCGGCAGAATGCCCCGCGGATCTGGCGACCACCAGCCGAGGACGCCCGGCAGTCCGGTCACCTCCATCGGGAAGGTGCCCCGGCGGTAGGCGTTGACGACCGTCGAGGGCTGGAGATCGCCTCCTATGTTGAGGAGGTCCCCGTCCGGCAACTCCGACGGCAGCGGGAAGGGCCATCGGCTCTCCCCGACCGGCTGCGGTTTCGTGGCCCAGTCCGTCACAACCCCCTCTCGTGCGCCGCGGAAGGCTGCTGAGGCAGCCTCACCGCTCACGTTCTTTTACCGGCGCCGGGGCCCCACCCCCGGCGCGAACTCACGCTGATGCCACGCCTCGGATCCGCATGTCCTCGGCTCGGCATGGCCGCAGGCGCCATTTTAGCGCGCGGACAGAGCGGACAGACATGAGCTACTCTGTGGATATATGGCCGACAGGGTGGACCATCAGGACCAGGCGGGTGGAGCGGTCAAGGAACGCGTCCGGGGGAAAACCAAGGAGCCGACGCTGTACAGCGTCGTCCTGCTCAATGACGACTACACGCCCATGCACTTCGTCGTC
>QHWL01000620.1:0-1092 GCA_003222555.1 Acidobacteriota bacterium
CCGATCGGCCCCACTGACCGTGATGACGCCCACATCCACGTTCAGATTCCCTCTCGTGTCATGTTGGCGTCCGTGTCATAATCCGCCGACCCTCACAAGCTCGTGTCCGTTACCGCTGGCGCGCGGCACGGCCCTTACGAAACTCTGGCGTTCGTCAATCGCAAAGGAGTGGGTATGAATTTTCGAACCGTGAAACTGATATCGCTGACGGCGCTCCTTGCTCTGGTCGTGGGCATTCGACTCGGAGGGCAGGCCGGCAGTACACGAAATACACCGGGGGCGATGCCTCCGTCATCCATTCCTACGTTTTCTACCGAGAATCTCGGACGCATGGCGCACTTCTACGTGGGTGGCCATTACGTCGGCGAGCCGGGCAAGGAGGTCATGGACGGCGCCATGTACGTGGAAGTGTGGGTGCCGAAACAGATCCGGCAGCCGTACCCGATCGTGTTCTTCCACGGCAACGGGCAGAGCGGCGCCGTCTGGCAGGAGACGCCCGATGGGCGTCCGGGCTGGGCGTATTACCTGATTAACCAGGGCTACGTCGTCTACATGGTGGACTACCCCGCGCGCGGTCGCTCGCCGTACGTGCCCGGCGTCGACGGCGAGCTCAGCATCCGCACGGCGCTGGAGCTGGAGCAGATTTGGACGGGGCCGGCCACCTCGGGCGGCGACTTCCCCCGCAAGAACAAGTACACGCAGTGGCCCAGCGATCACCCGAAGAGAGGCATGATGGGCGATCCGGTGTTCGACAACTTCATCAAGGGTCAGATGCAGTTTGTGAACAATCAGGGCGCGCTGGCCGTGCCCGCCGGTGTGGCGCTGCTCGACCGGATCGGCAAGCCCGTGATTCTTTTCACCCACTCGCAGGGAGGCGGCTTTGGCTTCGACGTGACAGAGCAGCGGCGGAAGCTCGTGGCCGGCATGGTGTCAATCGAGCCGGGCGGGCCGCAGATCGGCAACGTGGACACCGCGAAGGTAACCTACACGCGCGTCAACCCGAATTCGTGGGGGCTGACGACGTCACCGTATAAATACGATCCGCCCATCAACAGCCCCGCCGAGCTGAAGGTGCATCTAGAACCGTCGGAG
>QHWL01000620.1:1137-3128 GCA_003222555.1 Acidobacteriota bacterium
CGGATTTTGTCGATCTCGGCCGAGGGCACGGACCACCGCGTGTACGACTCGTGCATGCCGAAGTGGCTCAATCAGGGCGGCGCGAAGGACGATTTCGTGCGCCTGGAAGACGTGGGTATCCACGGCAACCAGCACGAGATGTTCCTCGACAGGAACAGCGACGAGGTCATCAAGTTCATCGACAACTGGCTCCGCAAGAACATCACCAACAAGGCGAGCTAATGTAGGGTGGGTGAGGCCGAGTGAGGTGGGTGAGTCGCCTCGTCACTCGGCTACTAGGGTCTCGCTTATTGACTCGGGGTCGATGACATTCCCTTGAAGAGGAACTTCTGTACGCGCCTGCCTTCGTTCTCTCCTGTGTAGATGTTGCCATGCGAATCCACCGCGATGTCGGTGATGTGGTGGAATTGCCCGGCGTAATGCCCGAGGCGCCCTATGGTGCCGAGCACTTGAAGGCTCTGCCGATTCAGGATGCGGATCTTCTGATCGCCGCCCGTGACGTACAAGAACCGCTGCTCGTTATCTGGAGAGAAGGCCAACGTGATGACCGTCCCCGTGGGCGTGCGCACTTCCCGCGCGACGAAGGCTTCCTTCACGAACGTTCCGTCCGGTTTGAACACCTGAAGGCGATTGTTCGACCGGTCGGCCACGTACACCAGGTCGTCGTTGGAAATTTGCACGTCGTGAGAGAGATTGAACTGTTCCGGCGCCGCCCCCTCGTAGGTCCGGGTCTTTGACGCGGAATCATCGGGTTTTTTCCCGTACGCTCCCCAGTGGCGCTTGTACTGTCCCGTATCGGCATCGAAGACCGCCACGCGTCGGTTGATGTAACCGTCCGACACGAACACCTCGTTCGTCTTCGCGTAGTAGGTCGCCTTGGTGGCCGAGGCGAAGTTCTCCGTATCGTTGCTCCCGTTACTCTTGCCGAAATGGCCGATCTGGAGGAGGAATTTGCCGTCCCTGTTGAACTTCAGGACCTGAGCATCCCCCTTGCCGTTGCCGGCGATCCAGAAGTTGCCCTTGGAGTCGATGGACAGTCCGTGCTCATTCAACGGCCACTCGTAGCCGGGCCCGGGCCCTCCCCACGACTTGAGCATTTTGCCGTTCTGGTCGAACTCCATCACAAAGGGCGGGGGAACGCAGCAGTCGCCGACCGGCGGCTTCTGGGCGGCGTAGTCTTCGTCCTTCTGGAGCGATCTGGGACGGTTCAAGACCCACACGTGGTCGTTCGTGGGGTCGACGAACACGCCGCCGATGGACCCGAAAATCCAGTTCCCCTCAAATTTTGGCCAGGAAGGATCGATCTGGAACGTTGGTATGCCGCCCGCTGGCTTCTGGGCAGAAACCGAGCGTTCGACGACGGCGATCCCGGCGGCGACGACGACTGCGAAGAAAGCTACGGCGTAACGAGTGTTCACTTTCATCGTGCCGTCTCCTCATTGCGCGCTCGCGTGGAACGTGGTATTGCGACCGCGTCGCCGGAGCGAACTTTGAAGCGTATCCCGGGTCGACTCACTTCTTTTTCGTTGCTTCCTCCGCGCCCTCCCCACTAGCTCCTGGGGCCGACCCACCGAGGAACAGCTTCTCCCCGTTGGCCAGAGTGATGTTCCTGCCTACGGCGTTATTCGAAAGGTCCTTGGCCTGAAACCCATCGACCACGATCTCGGTTCCGGGCGCAAGAGACTCCTTCGTGAAGCCGAGTCTGTAAAGAGTGTTCGGGCTGCCGCCTTCGATCGCCCACGCGACCACTTTGCCGTCGGGGCCCTTCACATCGATGTGGATCCAGGAGTGCGGATTGGTCACCTCCCATTTGGTGACCGTTCCCCGCAACTTGAGCGGTCTGTTGATGTCGAATTCCGCCGCGAACGCGTGATGAGCCCACACTGGCGCCGCGGCCAGAAGCAGGCCGACGCCGGTAACCGCAACGAATAGGCTTGTTCTCATCTGTTTTTGCCCCTTTCGCTCAGTCCATCTTACTTCGCTGTCTTGTG
>QHWL01000620.1:3246-5703 GCA_003222555.1 Acidobacteriota bacterium
GGATCTTCGACGGTGAATTGGTAAATGATCGTGTCGTCGCTCACGCGCGTAAAGCGTTCCACCAGATGCAGCTTCTCACTGGATCCTCTGAAATTGGCTGTCAGGGCGGTGAAATTGGTGGTGTCGACCACGAGCGTATTGCCCTCCCAACGGCCAACCGAGTCTCCTTGCCACTGGCGGATGTTTTGTGAAATGTGCGGACGCCCGTCGGTGGGGATGACGCGAGTGTGGTGATTTGTCTCGTGGAGCATGGCCACCGATCCCGGCGCTTGCGTAATCTGCAGCAGGTTGTTGTCGTTGACTGGGGGAATCATGGGCAGTCTCTCCTGGCCCATAAGGATGCACCGTTCCTGCAACGGCCGGTTTTCGTATCCATCGAATTCGTGCCCCTTGTTTTTCGCGGCACGGTCGGCGTTTCTCTTGATCGCTTCTGGCAGCATGGGAGGAACAACGCCATCGGGCCCCACGATCAGCGAAGTTCGCTTGTTTGAGGCAAACCTGGCTTTGGTCAGGTCAAAACCGTACAGGCTGAGGTCGTAACGCAAGGTCTGCCCGGCCGCGGCTCCGAGGTTGCCTTCCTCGCCCACATCCCCTTGACGGACACGCCTCGCCAGTTCGGCAAATTCCTGGTCCGTATAAAACTCTTTGGTGCCGAGACCCTTGGGCCTTTCGAAGGGTGTTAGGGTGCCGTTGCCCCATATCCCCTGCAGGTCGGGCTCGCCGCCGGGTGTACGCGGCGGTGTCCAAACCTTCCCTGCGGTGGGTGCCTTCGCGGTGGGCGACGGGGCCTGTCCAACCACGGGTGCCTGCGCAAGCAGCAGGACGACGACCACGGCCGCCAGAGCAGCCGTTGAAGCGATCACGCGATGGCTCATGGGAGCCTCCTTCGTATTTTTTACCGGTCTAGTTGCCGGGCTTCTTGCGAAGATGCCCATACAATACCTCTTCGGCGAACTCCACGCACCTGAATTCCAGAAGCCGAGCATTCTTCTCCACGCGACGATAGAGAGGCATGCCAATCTTCCAGGGTCGCGAAAACACCTTCGGATCCTCGATAATGGCTTCGTAGTTGAGGGTGTCCGCACTGCGGGGTGTATAGCGCTCCACCACATGTAAGGCGTCGCTGTGGAAGTTGCCGGCACGGTCGAACCATGTGTTTTCGTTCTGACTGGTCACGTCGACCACCAGTGTATCGCCCTCCCAGTGCCCGTTGGACCACCCCATCCAACTCTCGGCGGGGGCCTTCGTCGGAGCCTCCATGTTGATGACGCGAACAGCGCCCGCGTACTCGTACGCAATCGTCATGACCTTCTGAGACTGAACGATTTGAAAGGGATAGGGGAGATACGTGGCGCGGGGCACACCCGGCAGATAGCACTTGACCTCCGGGTCCCGCATTACCCAGTTGGCTTGATTCTCTTTCTTTTTGGCGGCCGCGGCCGGCAGATACGGGATCTCCTCGCCCTCCACGACGCCCAGCCCCGGCGGTTTCGCGAACACCGCTCCGAGTAAGGGCGCGGGTCCTATTGCGGCGGCATGGCCTTGGACGTCCCAATTCGCGGAGTTGAGAGCCTGCCAGATGCCGTTCACGTCGGGTTTGCCGTCCGCTGTCCGTGGCGCCCGGTACGCCGGGGCCTGACCAAGGACCGACGTCGCGGCCAGCGAGAGGACGCCTATCACCGCGGCCCGGGCACTGATCGAGTCGCTAAACCAATTTCGCATAGGGCGGATTCCCGACCTGTTGTTGGCGGCCGTGATCGTACCGGCGAGTTACTTCGATGTCAATCCGGAAGTAAGGGAACGGATTGATAATGCGTGCTGCTTCCTAATCGGTCTGGTGACGAGCGGATGGGTTGGGCCGCAGATCACTCGTGTCGCAACGCTGAGCGTGGGAGGTTCCATGAAGTTCCAGCTGAAACCGCTCTCGTCAGAAGCTGTGCCCAGGGCGCTTGCCAAGGCGGAACGCTACCGGCTGCTCAACGAGCCGCGTGAAGCGGAGAGCATCTGCTTGGACGCCCTCGAGCGCGAACCTGACAACCAAGAGGCGCTTAAGATGCTGCTGCTGGCGCTAACCGACCAGTTCGGCCAAGAAGAGGTTCCGTCCACGATTGCGGAAGCGTCGAAAATCGTCGCGCGGCTCCGCGACGATTACGATCGTGCGTATTACACGGGCATCATCTACGAGCGGCGGGCGAAGGCGCACGTCCAGGACGCCGGGCGTGCGTTCGAGTGGCTGCGGGAGGCCATGGGCTGGTACGAAAAAGCCGAAGCCATCCGTCCGCCGAGTAACGACGATGCAGTTCTGCGGTGGAACACCTGTGCCAGGCTGATCATGCGAGACCTGGCCTAAGCCCAGCCGTCGACCGGCGTTGCGAGTGGGAAAGCTCCTGATCTAGGATGTGGCGGCCGCGCGTCCGGGTTTGCTGTTTTAGGAGGCGTTCATGCTGTTCTCAGATC
>QHWL01000075.1 GCA_003222555.1 Acidobacteriota bacterium
GTCGGCACCCGCGCGATCTCGGGCTCCGTCGCGATGTAGCAGAGGAACTCGGTCATCGCCCGCTCGGAGTCGAGCATGCCTTCGTCCATGTTGACGTCGATGAGGTTCGCCCCTCCGCGCACCTGGTCGAGCGCGACCTTCACCGCGTCGGCGTAATTGCCCGACCGGATCAACCGCGCGAAACGAACCGACCCGGTGACGTTGGTCCGCTCGCCGATCATCTGGAAGTTGGAGTCGGGGCGGATCGTGAGGGGCTCGAGGCCGGCGAACTGCGTGTAGTGAGCATCGGGGTTATCCGCGGGCTGATCCACGACAGAGGACACAAAAGACGCCAAGGCTTTGTGTCCTTCGTGTCCATCGTGTCCTTTGTGGTGTATAGGCCGCGGAGCAACCCCGTCGACGGCTCTCGCTATTGCCCCGATGTGCTCAGGCGTCGTGCCGCAGCACCCGCCAACGATGTTGACGAAGCCGCTCGTGGCGAATTCGCGGAGGTACGCGCTGGTGTCCCTGGGCTGCTCGTCGTACTGACCGAAGGCATTGGGCAGGCCCGCGTTCGGGTAGCAGCTGACGTAACAGTCGGCGATCCTCGCCAGCTCGGCCAGGTAGGGCCGCATGTCGCGCGCGCCGAGCGCGCAGTTGAGGCCGACGCTGAAGGGCCGTGCGTGGACGATCGACACCCAGAACGCGTCGATCGTCTGGCCCGACAGCGTGCGGCCGCTGCGATCGGTGACCGTCACCGAAATCATCAACGGCGGGCGAGCGGTCTCATCCAGCAGGCCCTTCTCTTCCAATACCTCCTCGATCGCGACAATCGCCGCCTTCGCGCTCAGCGTGTCGAAGATCGTTTCGAGCAGCAGCAGGTGACAGCCCCCGTCGATGAGGCCGCGCACCTGCTCCCTGTATGCCGCGCAGAGTTGGTCGAACGTGATCGCGCGAAACGCAGGGTTGTTGACCTCGGGCGAAATCGAGAGCGTTTTGTTGGTCGGGCCGATCGCGCCCGCCGCGAAGCGCGGCCGGGCGGGCGTCCGCGCCGTCCATTCGGCGCACGCCTGCACGGCCAGTCGCGCGCCCTCGAGGTTGAGCTCGTAGACGATCGACTCGAGGCCGTAATCGGCCTGGGCGACCGCCGTGCTGTTGAACGTGTTGGTCTCGATGATGTCGCTGCCGGCCGCGAGGTACTCGCGGTGGATGCCGGCGATCACGTCGGGACGCGTCAGCACGAGCACATCGTTGTCGCCCTTGAGATCGTGCGAGTGGCTCCTGAAGCGGTCGCCGCGGAAGTCGGCTTCCGAGAGGTCGTGGCGCTGGATCATCGTCCCCATCGCCCCATCGAGGACGAGAATCCGCTTCGCCAGCGACATCTCTAAGGTTGTTCGGACATCAGGCTTCATGGACACGCCCTTGGCCACGAAGGCACGAAAACGCGAAGAAGAAAAAGATGCTCAGAGTTTGGTTTCGTGCCTTCGTGTTTTCGTGGTTGCATTTGCTTTTGTGCCCGACGCCACGAGTACGGTGAACGGATCGCCGGTGCGGCGTGCGCCGACGCCGACCTTCACCTCGCACAAGCCGGCCGCCACCAGCATTCGTCTCAGCTCGTCGTCGTCGAAGCCGAGCACGCGATCGCCCAGCTTCGCGCGCACCCAGTCCTCGGCGTGAGTGCGTAGATCGAGCACGAGGACCCGGCCGCCCGGCACGGTGATGCGCGCAGCTTCAGCTACGGCGCGCGCCGGGTTGTACGCGTGGTGCAGCGCCTGCGAGAGGAGCGCGACGTGGACGATCGCGTCCTTCATGGGCAGCCTTTCGAGCTCGCCGCGCTTCCAGATGACGTTCGTCACCCGGCGGCGCCGGGCGAGCCCGCGCGCCCGTTGGAGAACGACCTCCGATCGATCCACGGCGGTGACGTGCGATGCCCAGCGCGCCGCTTCGATCGCGAGATAGCCTTCGCCGCACCCCAGATCGGCGACTTCGAGCCGCGGCAACAGCAGGCCGAGCGCACGCGACCAGGCGGCCCAGCTTCTGCCCGGCACAAGCTGCCTCGCGTCGCGCGCGTCGGGACCGCCGTCGGTCTCGAAGTTCTCCTTGCGCAGCCGCAGCACTTCCTGCAGGCGGGCATCGTCGGCGCGGACCGTGGCGTCGGCGGCGGCGCGCTCGAACTGCGCCTCGAGCAACGGCCACAGCGCGCTGCCGTCGTCGCGCGCGGACGGCTTGATCTTGTAGTAGGTGAACCCCGCGTCTTTTTCCTCCAGCACGAGCCCGGCGTCCTTCAGCAGCCCCAGATGACGCGACACGCCCGATTGCGCGAGGCCGAGGATGCCGGTGAGCTCCGTGACGTTCAGCCGCTCGCGGGCCAGCACGCGCAACAGGCGAAGGCGAGCCTCGTCGCCGAGCAGCCGGAACAGCCCGGAGGCTTCTCGCATATCTATAAATCTACATTCATTGATATCTGTTTGGCAAGCCGCCCGTCGTTCCTCGGTTGGCCTGACTTCTGCAGTGATTCCAAGGTTGAAGCGGAGAGGCCGAAAGCTTATCGTTGACGTCAGAACCGATATGCGCGTGACAGCTCTGCTGGTTACGGCGATTCTGACGAGCGTGCCCGCCTTGGCTTGGCAGGACGGACCGTCCCCGGCGTCTTCGGAGTCGTCGCCTTCGAAGGACGCGGCTCAGCCGACCCTGCCGGTGTCGCTCGCAAAAATCCGCGAGGCGCTCGCGGAAGCGCCCGCCGAGCCGCTCAAAGGGTTGAATGAGCAGCCGCACTTCCGGGTGGAAATCCAGGAATGGCAGAAGTTCAAGACGATGCTCGACACGTTGAAGTTCGACAGCGGCGGACCGCCGGTGCCGGGGGGAATCTACGGCTACGAGCAACAGCAGCGGCTGTTTCCGAAGGCCGACAATCCGCTGGTGCAGCCCTACGCGGCGTTCAGCCAGGGCGAGCTGCTCCAGGTGATGATTACGACGCTGATGGCGAAATACTTTGCGGGACGCGTCGTGAACTGGGTCACAACCGAGGAGCGCGCGCGAGCCGAGGCCGAAGCCCGCAAGGAAGTCGCGCGCGCGATGGATGAGTTCTGGGCGTGGCGGGCGCAAGCCCAGCCCCAGAGCACCACCGGTAAGCCTTAAGAGACTGTGAACAAATCACGTTCAACGCAGAGACTGCGGAGGCCGTAGAGAAGAGAGGCCCAGGGATTGCTCAGCGTGCTCTGCGAGCTCTGCGTTCAAACGTCCGCATTTTTTCACACGCTCTTAAGGGCCGAGCCTACGCTATCTCGCGCGCGGCCTGCTGAATCTGATCCATCCACGTCCGCAACGCGGGCGCATACTGCCGCGGAACGCAGTCGCCGCAAATTTCACCTGCGAGCCGTGACATCGCCTCCAGACTCGATTGCAACGGCAAACGGCGCTCGGCGCGCTCCGCATGGACGCACCGCAACAGCTCGTTGAACTCGCGGAACACCGACGCGAGGCTCGCGAGAATCGCTTCGAGCACCGCTTCGTCGGGCGTCTGCTGAGGACGATACAACAGGTCGTGCACGGCATGGAGCTCGCCGACGAAAATCATCGCAATGCTCTCGAGGCGCGCCGTCGCAGCGGGCGGCGGAATGTCGTGGCCTTCGCACGATGCGGCCGCCGCGACGAGCTCGGTTCGCACCAGATGGAGGTTCGTCCGGACGCGGCCGAGCCGATCCTCGAACGCAATCCGGTGAATCTCGCCTATCACCTGCTCCTGCCGCCGCGAAACGAACTTGGAAACCACGCACCCGAAGATGATGAGCCCGGCCACACTCTCCGCGATCGCCAGCAGGCGCGTCGCACCCGCGGGCACGATGTCGCCGTATCCAACCGAAGTGGCCGTGACGGCGCTGAAGTACAGCGCCGAGAGAAATCCCCAGCCATTGGGCCTGACCGGCGCCCCGTTGGACACGAGCGTCTGGCCCGGCAGCCAGTCGATCAGCCAGTACATGGCGCCAAAGAGCAGCACGATCTGGATCCACAACCAGAACAGCTCGCCGACGGTTTGATCCGAAAGGGCGTCGATCAGTCGAAGAGACCGACTGCTCTTTTCAAATCGCGCCGCGACCCCGCGCCCCGCGCGGTGGCTCGGCGCATCCGCGCCTTGCGACGGCTCCAGACTGTTCCACTCCGCCAGTCCCCCCGGATAGTGGCGCACGTTTGTGTAGCCGAGCTCCTGAAGCAGGCTCACGGCCTGGGCCCCCAGCGGTCAAGTGGGGCCGCCACAATAGACGACAATCGGCGTGCGGCGATCGGGCAACACCGCGCCGGCGCGACCAGCCAGATCGGCGACCGGCAGATTGATGGCACCGGGCAGGTGCGTCGAGCTGAACGACTCGGGCGAGAGAACGTCGACGAGCGTGATCCGGCGTCTCCGCAGCTCGCCCATGAGCTCGTCGCGCGAGATCGCTGGCAGATGTGGGCCCAAGGTCGCCACGGATCTAATGATGCCCGAAAGACACATCCATTGTCCTGGCCTATTGAGCTTGTGAACAAATCACGTTGAACGCAGAGACCACGGAGGCCGCAGAGAAGAAATGCCCAAGGATTTTTCAGCGTGCTCTGCGAGCTCTCGGTTCAAACGTCGCATTGTTCACACGCTCTATTGCCGTCCTCCCGTCGACTGTGCTATCTCGTAACCTGGCTGTTATGGGATATCCATTCGTGCGGCCGCTCGCTCTCGCGCTCGCTCTTGGGACATTGCCGCACATCGGCGCGCTCGATGTGTCCATCGGCCCGCAGGACATCGAGCGTGCGCTGGCGATCGCGCGCCGCTCGGAAGCCGAGCGCGCCAGGTTCCACAGCCGTTACCGCTTTCCAATGAACGATGCGACCGTTACTCAGGTGGAGGTGATCACCGAGTTCCGCCGCGTCGTGATCGCCGGGGAGGATCGGCTTCGCCAGGGCGACTGGATGTTTACGCAGGGTACCCGCGCGGCGGAAACAGCCGTCCGGCAATGGCACGGGCAGCTCGCGATCGTGGCGCAACTTCGCTTCAATCCCCTGAACACGTACGTCACCGTTCCGTCCCTGGACATCGCGGTCGGCGACCCTTTCGCGGAGGGGACCGTCCCGCCGCTCGCGGCTCACACAACGCCTCAGTACTCACTTCCCTTTCCCGTTCTCGGGAAAAAAACCGTGACGACCACGTCGCTGGTCGGCGCGGTGCTCGAAACCGCCTTCGCGGCGTCCGCGATCGGACAGACGGCGCGCCGGGTCAGCGTGCTGATGGAGGACAAAGAGCTGACGCGAACGACCATCGACTTCGCGGCGATCGAGTAGGGTGCCGCCTCAGCACCAGCTGAGCTCCGTCAATTCAAGTGTGCAGGACCACCACTCTCGAGTAGCCGACCGGACAGCCGCGAGCCCCAAGTCGCCAACTAGATCCCTCAGCGGCCGCTGAAATGTCGTCGCTTGACAGCGGCACCACATATATCGTTTAATCCGGATAGACGGATTAAATGAACGGCCGCGCAACCGCCATCCTGGATCACCTCGCCGCGCTCGCCGATACGACGCGCAGCCGCGTTCTGCTGCTGCTCGACCGGCACGAGCTCACTGTCTCGGAGCTGTGCGGGATCGTGCAGCTTCCGCAGTCCACGGTGAGCCGTCACTTGAAGGCGCTGGCGGACAGCGGGTGGATCGCGGCGCGCTCGGAGGGCACCAGCCGGCTGTACACGATGACGCGTGACGAGCTCGACGCCTCCGCGCGCCGCCTGTGGCTGCTCGTCCGCGAACAGGTCGGCCCCACCGCGGCCGCCGGCCAGGATCAGCGCCGGCTCCGCGCAGCGCTTGCCCAACGCCGGACGAAGTCGCAGGAGTTTTTCTCCTCGTCTGCGGGGCACTGGGACCGGGTACGCGACGAGCTGTTCGGCGATCGCTTTCATCTTGCCGCGCTCGCGGCCCTGGCCGATTCCGAGTGGGTCATCGGGGATCTCGGCTGCGGTACCGGCCGTGTCAGCGCCGCGCTCGCGCCGTTTGTCGCGCGGGTGGTCGCCGTCGACCAATCGGCGGCGATGCTGCAGGCCGCTCGTAAGCGTCTGCACGAGTTCCACAACATCGACTTGCGCCGGGGCGAGCTCGAGGCGCTGCCGATCGACGATGGGCGGCTTGATGCGGCGACGCTGATGCTGGTGCTCCATCACGTGCCGGAGCCGGGGCACGCGCTCGCGGAGGTCGTCCGCACGCTCAAGCCCGGCGGTCGCGCGATTATCGTCGACATGCTCCCGCACGATCGCGAGAGCTACCGTCAACAGATGGGTCACGTCTGGCTCGGCTTTTCCGACGATCACATACGGCGTATGCTGAACGATGCAGGCTTCGTGGATGCCAGAGTCGTCGCGCTTGCGCCGGACGCTCACGCGAAGGGCCCCGGGCTGTTTGTGGCAACTGGAAAGAAACAAATGCAACCACGAAAACACGAAGGCACGAAACAGCTTTAGGCTGCAGGCAGGCCCTGCGGCCCTCACGAGCGCGAATGCGCGAGCCATGCGAGCGGGCGGTAGGGCGCGGGGTCCCGCGCAAAACCATAGACTGAACGGACAGTCGCCGCTAACCAGCGCCGCGAGCGACGAGCGAGTGGCGGTAGGTGCGCGGGGGTGGGGCCCCGCGCACAAAGTAAAAAAAGTCGGGCCCCGCCGCAAAGTAATAAAAAAGAGAGACATCAATGACCACAATCACCGAAACGCTCCATCCGTTCGCCGCCGCCAAAGCGGCCGGCCGCGAGCCCTACAAAGTGAAGGACCTGTCGCTCGCCGATTTCGGGCGCAAGGAAATCCGTCTCGCCGAGCAGGAAATGCCCGGCCTCATGGCGCTTCGGAAGCGCCACTCGGCACAGAAGCCGCTCAGGAGCGCACGGATCATGGGCAGCTTGCACATGACGATTCAGACGGCCGTGCTCATCGAAACGCTCACCGATCTGGGAGCCGACGTGCGCTGGGTGTCCTGCAACATCTTCTCGACGCAGGATCACGCGGCCGCGGCCGTGGTGGTCGGGCGCCCGGAAACCGGCGGCACCGTCACGAATCCGAAAGGCACGCCGGTGTTCGCATGGAAAGGCGAGACGCTCGACGAGTACTGGTGGTGCACGAGCGAGGCGCTCGAGTGGCCGAACGGCACGGGCCCCACGCTGATCGTCGACGACGGCGGCGACGCGACGCTCGTGGTGCACAAGGGCGCCGAGTTCGAGAAGATCGGTAAGGTTCCCCCGTTCAAGGGGGACGCCGAGCCGGAAGAGTGGGGCGTGATCCTCGATCTGATTCGCAGGTCGATCGAGAAGGACAAGGGCCGCTGGACGCGCCTCGCGTCGACCATTCGCGGCGTCAGTGAAGAGACGACGACCGGCGTGCACCGCCTGTATCAGATGATGGAAGCCGGCGCGCTGCTCTTCCCCGCCATCAACGTCAACGACTCGGTCACCAAGAGCAAGTTCGACAACATCTACGGCTGCCGTCACTCGCTTCCTGACGGCCTCGCGCGCGCGACCGACGTGATGCTGGGCGGTAAGGTCGCCGTCGTTTGCGGGTTCGGTGAAGTGGGCAAGGGCTGCGCCCAGGCGCTGCGCGGCCAGGGCTGCCGCGTCATCGTCACCGAGATCGATCCCATTTGCGCGTTGCAGGCGGCAATGGAAGGGTACGAAGTCAACACGCTCGAGAACGTGCTGGAACGCGCCGACCTCTTCATCACGGCGACGGGGAACCACAACATCGTCACCGCGGAGCAGATGTCACGGATGAAGGACAAAGCGATCGTCGGCAACATCGGCCACTTCGACAACGAGATCGACATGGCCGGCCTGAAGAAATTCCCCGGCGTCGAGCGGATCAATATCAAGCCTCAGTACGACGAGTGGCGCTTCGCCGACGGCCACAGCGTGCTGGTGCTCGCGGAAGGCCGACTGCTGAACCTCGGATGCGCAACCGGCCACCCGAGTTTTGTGATGTCAGCGTCGTTTACCAATCAGGTGATCGCCCAGCTCGAGCTGCACGGGAACACCGGGAAGTACGAAAAGAAGGTCTACATGCTTCCCAAACACCTCGACGAACAAGTGGCGCGTCTGCATCTCGACCACCTGGGCGTGAAGCTCACGAAGCTCACCAAGGATCAAGCCGATTACATTGGCGTGCCGATAGACGGACCGTACAAACCGGACCACTATCGGTACTAGCGCACCGTCCGGGCTGATCACGACGTTTGAACCGAGAGCTCGCAGAGCACGCTGAGAAATCCTTGGCGATTTCTTCTCTGCGGCTCGCGGTCTCTGCGTTGAACGTGATTTGTTCGTGTTTATGGGGCTGGCGGGGCGACTCTGGCCTATACTTCCGGGTTCAGGGTTCCATGCGCCAAGTCTTCATTACCCGTCACGGCGCGCCCGAGGTCCTCGAAGTCCGCGAGGCGACCGACCCGGAGCCTGGCGAGGGACACGTCAGGATTCGGGTTTGCGCGGCGGGCGTCAACTTCGCCGACATCCTTGCCCGTCTCGGCCTCTATCCAGACGCTCCCAAGCCGCCGGTCGTCATCGGCTACGAGGTTGCCGGCTATATCGACGCGGTCGGCCCAGGCGTCGCCCACCGCCACGAGGGCAGTCGCGTCATGGCACTGACGCGGTTCGGCGGGTATGCCGACCGCGTGGTTGTCCCGGCCGCGTTCACGTTTCCTGTCCCCGCGCGGCTGACCGAAGCCGAAGCAGCGGCCGTGCCGGTGAACTACCTGACCGCGGTTCTCGCGCTGTACCGCTTGGCGAACATCTCGGCCGGCGAAACGGTCTTGATTCACGGCGCGGCCGGCGGGGTCGGCGTCGCCGCGACGCAGTTGGCCCGACTCCGGCGTGCGATCATCATCGGCACCGCATCGGCGAACAAACACGAGGCGCTCCGGACGTTCGGCGTCGATCACGCGATCGACTATCGAGACGCGGATGTGGCGGCCGAGGTGCGGCGGTTCACCAACGATCGCGGCGTCGACGTTGTGCTGGATCCGCTGGGCGGGAAGAGCTTCCAGACGAGCTACGACCTGCTCGCTCCGGCGTCCGGGGAACGGCGGAACTGGTGGCGCGTGGGCCGCGTCGTCATGCAGCTGCCGTCGTTCAAACCGCTCTCCCTGATGAATCGCAATCGAGGGGTACTCGGCCTGAATCTCGGCCATCTGTGGGACCAACGGCGACGGCTCTCCGCCGCGATGGACATGCTCCTTCAGGAGTTCGACTCCGAGAGGCTTCGGCCGGTCGTCGCCAGGACGTTTCCCCTCGAGCGCGCCGCCGATGCGCACCGCTTCATGCAGGAACGCGCGAACATCGGTAAGGTGGTCCTGACGATGTCGTAGCCTGAATGCAACCACGAAATCAGGAAGACACGAAGGGCGCGACGTCACACGAACGCCAAAGGTACTCCTCAGTGATCTTCGCGCCTTCGTGATCAAGAGGCCTTCAATCAATCGCCGTGAGTTAGACGACACGCCAGCCGAATTCGCATCGATCGTTCGGGAGTATACTCACGCGGTCCATTTGACGGCCGACTCCTCTTCATGCAGACCACGACGACAACGCACACGCTCCTGACGCGCAACCAGGTCCGCGGGTTCTGGGCGGCCTGGGCCGGATGGGCGCTCGACGGGATGGACTCGTTCATCTACGCGTTGGTGCTCGTGCCGGCGCTCACCGAACTGCTTCCGCGATCGGGGATTGCGCTCAATCCGGGCAACGTCGGCTACTACGGTGGCGTACTGTTCGCCCTGTTTCTGGTCGGCTGGGGTTTGTCGATGATCTGGGGACCGGTCGCCGATCGATTCGGCCGCGTCCGCACGTTGATGCTGACGATTCTCTGCTACTCCGTTTTCACGTTTCTCGGGGCGCTGGCCACCAGTGTCTGGCAGCTGGCGATCTTCAGGCTGCTCGCCGGCGTCGGCATCGGCGGCGAGTGGTCGATGGGCGGCACGTTCGTCGCCGAGGAATGGCCCGAAGATCGCCGCAAGATGGGCGCCGGCTATCTGCACACCGGCTACTACTTCGGTTTCTTCCTTGCCGCCATCGCCAATTACTTCGTCGGCGCGCGCTACGGCTGGCGCATGATGTTCGCTGTCGGCGGCATTCCGGTGCTGCTCGTCGGTTTCATTCAATACGGCGTCCACGAATCGTCCCGCTGGAAGACGCGCGTCGTCGAGGCCCACCGGCGGCCGACGCTGGGCGAAGCGTTCATGACGCTGTTTTCGCCGACCTACGCGCGACGCACGTTGTTGAACTCGGCGTTTCTGCTCGTGTCGATCGTCGGCCTGTGGGCAGGAACGGTATACGAGCCCACCTCGGTCATTCAGCTCGCCCTCCGCGAGGGGTTTGCCGCTCCTGACGCGGCTCGGCTCGCCTCGTACGCGACGATGCTGCTGTCGACGGGGACAATCCTGGGATGCGTCATCCTGCCGGTCCTCGCCGAACGCCTCGGCCGCCGGCTGACGCTCGGGCTGTATTTCATCGTGATGTTTTTCTCCATCGCCGTCGGCTTCGGTTGGGTCTTCTACTTCACGACGCATGCGCTCGCGTGGTTTCTCGTGTGTCTGTTCTTCCTAGGCATCGGCGGCGCGAACTTCGCGATGTACACGTTATGGCTGCCCGAGCAGTACTCGACGGAGTGCCGTGCCAGCGCTTTCGCGTTCGCGACCTCGGTCGGCCGTTTCGTTGGCGCGGGCATCACGTTTCTGGTCGGCGCCGGCGTGACCTACTACCAGACCATCGGCACGCCGGTGGCGTTCACCTCGATCGCGTTTCTTGTCGGGTTGCTGTTGCTGCCGTTCGGTGTCGAGACCAAGGGACGGCCGCTGCCCGATTGACGCAATTTTCACAAAAGGGCGTGTGAAACCACGGGCTTTGACACGCCGAATGCCGATCGGCTACGCTCCTCTGTCAATGTTTCCGGCCCAGCATCACGTGCATCATCATTGCAGCCGCGGCCGCGGGCCGGCGGAGTCGTGCGTGATCTAGGGTCGACACCAACAGCCCTGAGCGACATGCAGCCCCGCCGATCGGCGGGGTTTTTTTGTTTTATGGACTATTCAAAACTGAATGGACTCATTCCGGCTGTGATTCACGGGTTCATGAACGAGCAGGCGCTGGCCGAAACGCGGCGCACCGGCTACGCGACCTTCTTCAGCCGCACGCGCGGCGCGCTCTGGATGAAGGGCGAAACGTCTGGCAACCGCCTCGAGGTGGCCGAGATCCTCGTCGACTGCGACGACGACACGGTGCTCCTGAAGGTCAAACGCCTGGGCGACGGAAACGTCTGCCATACGGGTCAACGCAGCTGTTTCTATCGCGCGCTGCCCTGACACAAAGGACACAAAGGACACTATGGACACGAAGGTAAAGCCTTGGATTGTTTCTCGTTGGTGTCCTTCGCGTCCTTGGCATTCTTCGTGTCCTTTGTGTCCTTCGTGTCCTTTTTACCTATGAAACTCAAGCTCGGGATACCGAAGGGCTCCCTACAAGACGCGACGATTCACCTTTTCGGGCGCGCGGGGTTCAACATCTACGTCAACTCACGCTCGTATTTCCCGACGATCGACGATGACGAGATCGACTGTATGCTGATTCGCGCGCAAGAGATGGCGCGGTACGTGTCGGACGGCGTCCTCGACGCAGGGCTCACCGGGCAGGACTGGATCGCCGAGCACGAGCTCGGGGAAGGAACGACGGGCGTGCTGACGAGCGTCGCCGATCTCATCTACGCGAAGCAAAGCTTCGGCAAGGTGCGCTGGGTTCTCGCCGCCCCCGAGGAGTCGCCGATCGCCTCGGCGGCCGATCTCGACGGCGCCACGATTGCCACCGAGCTGGTGCGCGTCACGCGCGCATACTTCGCGCGGCAGCATGTCAAGGTGAACGTCGAGTTCTCGTGGGGCGCTACCGAGGTCAAACCCCCGGTGCTCGCCGACGCGATCGTCGAAGCGACGGAGACCGGATCGACGCTGCGGGCGAACCGTCTGCGGATCCTCGATACGGTGATGGAGTCGAATACGCAGCTCATCGCCAACCAGAGCGCGCTCGCCGACATCTGGAAGCGCACCAAGATCGAGAACATCGCGCTACTGCTCAAGGCGGCGATCGAGGCGCAGGGACGCGTCGGTTTGATGCTGAACGTGCGCTGCGCCGACCTGGCCGATGTGCTCGCGCTCCTCCCAGCGCTGCAGCGGCCGACTATTTCGGCGCTGAGCGACAGCGAGTGGGTCGCGGTCAACACCATTATCGAGGAGCGCACGGTGCGCGATTTGATTCCGAGGCTCAAAGCCGCACACGCACAGGGAATTGTGGAGTACCCGCTGAACAAGATTGTGATCTAGGCGGAATCGGCGGGATGGGCGGGACGGGAAGGAAAGGCTGGAAGGGCGGGACAGGCTGGAAAGGCAGGACGTGGCCACCCTCAGAATCGTCGACGCGACCGATCGTGCCGCGCTGGAGCGCCTCTTCGCGCGCCCCGTGGGCTCCGACCGCTCGTTCGATCGCCGCGTCCGCGGGATCGTCGATCGCGTGCGCAAGTCTGGCGATCGGGCGCTGGCCGGCTTCGCGCGCCGGTTCGATCGGGTCGAGCCGCCGTTCGAGGTCACGCCGGCCGAGATGCACGCACAAGCGTCGCACGTCGCGCCCGACGTGCGGCGGGCCATCGCGGCCGCCTCGCGCCACATCGCCCGCGTGGCGCGGCGACAACTGCCCAAGAGCTGGCGCACGAGGGTCGCACCCGGTGTCATGGTCGATCAACGCGTCGAGCCGCTCGCGCGCGTGGGGTGCTACGTGCCCGGCGGCCGGTTTCCGCTCCCTTCGTCGCTGCTGATGACGGCCATTCCGGCCCGCGTCGCCGGCGTCGCCGACATCATCGCTGTCTGCCCGCGGCCGGTGCCGGCGGTGATGGCGGCGGCGCTCGAAGCCGGCGTCTCGCGGCTGTTCCGGATCGGCGGGGCCCACGCGATTGCGGCTCTTGCGTACGGCACCGCGACCGTACCGCGCGTCGACAAGATTGTCGGACCGGGCAACCGCTTCGTCGCAGCCGCCAAGGCCTACGTGGTCGGGGACTGCGCGATCGATTTCTATGCTGGACCGACCGAGATCGTGATCGTCGCCGGCGCGGGGCGGCCGGCGTGGATCGCGGCGGATCTCGTCGCGCAGGCCGAGCACGATCCCGACGCGCGCTCGATCTTCATCACGTGGAACCGCGGGCTCGCCGATCGCGTCGCGACCGCCGTGGCGAGGCAGGCCGCCGGCCGCGACGTCGTCGAACGATCGCTCGTCTCGCACGGCGCCGCCATCGTGACGCGCACGGCCGACGAAGCGATCGCTCTCGCGAACCGCATCGCCCCCGAGCATCTCGTCGTCGATCGCGAATCGCTGGCGCGCCAAAGGCTCACCGCCGGGGCGGTGTTTGTCGGTCGGTTCGCGGCTCAAGCCGCCGGCGATTACGCGACCGGCTCGAACCACGTGCTGCCGACCTGGGGTGCGGCGCGCTTTCGCGGCGGCCTGAGCGCAGCCGATTTCGTTCGGGTGATGTCGGTTCAGCGCATCACCCGCGCGGGCCTCAACCGCCTGGCGCCGACCATCGTTTCGCTCGCACGTGCCGAAGGACTGATGGGGCACGCCGAGTCCATCGAGGTCCGCCTCTCATGAGCCAGTATCTGAAACCGCCAGAGCTGTATGACGGCCTGCGCCTGCACCAAAACGAGAATACCGGCGGCTGTTCGCCCCGCGTGCTCGAAGCGCTCGCGAGCCTCCGCGCCGATCAGATCGGCTTCTATCCACCGTACTCAGCCGCCGTTGAGGCATGCGCCCGGTATCTGGGCGTCACGCCCGAGCATCTCGCGCTGACCAACGGGCTCGACGAAGGCATCATGGCCATCGCGGTCGCGCACCTCCGGCCGCTGCCGGGCGATCTGGTGCCCGAGGCGATCGTGCCGGAGCCGGCGTTCGAGATCTTCCGCTTCGACACGGCCGTCGCCGGCGGACGGCTCGTGCAGGTGATGCCGAAGGCGGACTTCGCCTTTCCGCTCGACGAAGTGCTGGCCGCAGTCACGCCGCGGACACGCGTGGTGTACCTCACGAACCCCAACAACCCGACAGGCGTCGCGACGCCGTTCGGGGCCATCCGCACGATCGCGCGCCGCGTGCCGAAGGAAACCCTCGTGTTCGTGGACGAAGCGTACGCGGAGTTTGCGGGCGAGACGTTCATCCCCGATCTGGCGGCGTTTCCCAATGTCGTCGTCGGCCGGACATTCTCGAAAGCGTTCGGCCTCGCCGGCTTGCGCATCGGTTGTCTGGTCGGCGCGCCCGAGGCGCTCGAGCCGATTCAGCAGGCCGTGCCCGTCTACAGCGTGAACATCGCCGCGGCCGTCGGCGTTCAAGCTGCGTTGGCCGACACCGCTCATCTTCAGCGCTACCTGCGGCAGGTCGCCGAGTCGAAGACCCTCGTCTACCGCGCCTGCGATCGACTGGGATTGAAGTACTGGATGAGCGGCGCAAACTTCGTACTGGTGCGGGCCGGCGATCGTACCGCCGAGCTCGTGCAGGCCGCCGCCGAGCGAGGCATCTACATCCGCGATCGGTCCACGGAGCCGGGCTGCGCCGGCTGCATCCGCGTCTCGACCGGCATCGTCGAGCACACGCGCCGCTTCATCGAGGTGATGGAAGAGGTGCTATGCGCCGCGGAGTAGTCGACCGGCGGACGTCCGAGACGTCGATCGCGCTCGTCATCGCCCTCGACGGCAAGGGACGCTACCGCGTGCGCACGGGCATCCGATTCCTCGATCACATGCTCGAGCTGGTCGCGCGCCACGGCGCGTTCGATCTTCGGGTTGACGCCACCGGCGATCTCGACGTCGATCAGCATCACACGGTCGAAGATCTCGGGATCGCGCTCGGCGAGGGGGTCTCGAGCGCGCTCGGCCGGCGCCGCGGGATCAATCGCGCGGGCTACTTCGTCATGCCGATGGACGAGACGTTGGCAGTCGCCGCCGTCGACCTCGGTGGACGCCCGCATGCCGTGGTCGACTTGAAGGTCCGCGCGGCACGAGTCGGCGACCTTCAGACCGAGCTCGTTCACGATTTCTTTGAAGGCTTCGCCATCGGGGCGCGCGCAAACGTGCACATGAAGGTGCTGTACGGCCGCTCCAGCCATCATCAGATCGAAGCTGTCTTCAAGGCGTTCGCCCGGGCGCTGCGCGTCGCCTGTGCGAAAGACCGTCGGCTCGCCCGCATGCTCCCGAGCACGAAGGGATTGCTGTAGAGGGGTCCGGTGAGCATAACAGCGCCTGCGGCCAGCGCGAGGCGCCGGGGTCCCCAACGCGGCAGCCGCGTTGGGGTGGCCTGCCGGAGGGAAGCGCGGCGAAGCCGCGCCGCCGAGCGCGTGCGAGCGACAGCCTTGAGCCTTTGCGCTGGGGGTGGGGCCCCGGCGCCGTGAGAAAAGGTGGGGCCCCGCGAGCGGTAAAAAAAGATGCCCATCGCATTAATCGATTACGGGGCGGGAAATCTCACCTCGGTCCGCAAAGCCTTCGCCGCGGTTGGCGCCGACTTGTTCGTGCCCGCGACACCAGCCGAGGTCGACGACGCAACGGCGGTCGTCGTGCCGGGCGTCGGCCATTTTGGCGCCACCCGTGCACTCGGCGAAGAGTGGGTGAGCACAATCCTCGCGCGAGTCGGCGAAGGGCGGCCCCTGCTCGGCATCTGTCTGGGGATGCAATGGTTGTTCGAAGGCAGCGAGGAGGCACCCGACTGCGCCGGTCTCGGACTGATGGCCGGCCAATGCTACCGCCTGCGTCCCTCGACAAGCTCAGGACCGCGGACACCTGACGGCGTGGAGCGGCGGATCAAAATCCCGCACGTCGGGTGGAACGCCATCGAGCTGCGTCGCGACGCGTCGCTTGTTGACGGCGTCCCCTCCGGTGCGCAGGTCTACTTCACGCACAGCTTCGTGGCGCCCGTCACCGGCGACGCGGTCGCGGTCTCCGAGCACGGTGAGCCATTCGCCGCGATCGTGCAGCGCGGGCACGTGGCAGGAGTGCAATTCCATCCAGAAAAATCCGGCGAGGTCGGGCTGACGATCCTGCGCAATTTCGTGGAGCTGGCGGGCTAAGTGCTGTCGAAACGCATCATCGCATGCCTCGATGTCCGGGACGGCCACGTCGTCAAAGGCGTGAACTTCGAGCAGCTTCGCACGGCCGGCGATCCCGCCGAGCTCGCGGCGCGTTACAACGCCGAGGGGATCGACGAGCTCGTGATCCTCGACATCACCGCGACGCTCGAGCGGCGTCGCGCGCTCGCGGACACGATCCGATCGGTGGCGCGAGAGCTGTTCATTCCGCTGGCGGTCGGCGGCGGTATCCGCACCGAAGCGGATGCCGAGGCGGCGGTTGAAGCCGGTGCCGATAAGGTGAGCCTGAACACGGCCGCGCTCGCCGACCCGTCGCTCATCACGACGCTCGCGCGCCGCTATGGAAGTCAGGCCGTGATCGTCGCCGTCGACGCGAAACGCGACGGCGATGGCTTCGCCGTGTACGCCCGCAGCGGACAGGCCACGGCGAACCGC